>NZ_JBGUAX010000009.1 GCF_041821065.1 Egicoccus sp. AB-alg2
CCTGGAGCGCTACCTCGAGCGGCCGCGCCACATCGAGATCCAGGTGCTGGGCGACCTGGACGGGACGATCATCCACCTCGGCGAGCGCGACTGCTCGCTGCAGCGCCGCCACCAGAAGCTGGTCGAGGAGGCCCCGGCCGCCGGGATCTCGCAGGCGCTGCGCGACCGGATCGGGCAGGCCGCCATCGAGGTCGCCCGCGAGATGGGCTACTTCAACGCCGGCACCTGCGAGTTCCTGCTCGACAGCGACAACGAGACCTTCTACTTCCTGGAGATGAACACCCGCCTACAGGTCGAGCACCCCGTCACGGAGCTGGTCACCGGGGTCGACCTGGCGCAGGCGCAGCTGCGGATCGCGGCCGGCGACGGAATGGGACTCAGCCAGGACGACGTGGTCCTGACCGGCCACGCGATCGAGGCCCGGATCAACGCCGAGGACCCGGCCACCAACTTCATGCCCACCCCCGGTCTGATCACCGAGTTGCGGCCGCCGCTGGGCCCCTGGGTGCGCTTCGACACCGGTGCGGAGTCCGGCTACGAGGTTCCGCGCGACTACGACTCGATGATCGCGAAGCTGATCGTGTGGGGCGCCGACCGCGACGCCGCCCGCGCCCGCATGGCCCGCGCGCTGGACGAGCTGGTCATCGACGGGATCCCGACCACGGTGCCCTTCCACCGCCTGGCCATGACCAACGAGCAGTTCGCCGCCGGCGAGCACGCCACCGTGTCGGTCGAGACCGAATGGGACCTCAGCGGGCTCGTCCCGCAGGCCCCGGCCACGCCGGGCGACGGCCAGGACGGCCCGTCGCGGGAGGTCACCGTCGAGGTGGCCGGCAAGCGGATCGGCGTGCGCGTCTACGGCGAGCTGGCCGCAGCGCCGGCCGGCGGCGGAGGCGGCAACGGGGCAGCACCGGCCAAGCGACGGGCCCGGGCCGGAAGCGGCAGCGGCAGCACGGCCACCGCGTCGTCCGAGGACCTCGTCGCCCCCATGCAGGGCACCGTCGTCAAGTACGCCGTCGCCGAAGGCGACACCGTCGCCGCCGGTGACCTCGTCGCCGTGCTCGAGGCGATGAAGATGGAGAACAACATCACCGCCCACCGCGACGGCGTGGTCAGCACCGTCGGCTTCGCCGCCGGCGACGTCGTGGAGACCGGCGCCGTCCTGGCCCGCATCGAGGACGCCGGCTGAGATGGCGACCGACGACGCGTACGACCCGCCGGACACCGGGTCGGAGACCGAGCTGCTCCTGGGCTTCCTCGGCTTCCTTCGCGAGGCGGTCATCGCCAAGGTGGCCGACCTGTCCGAGCATGACGCGCGACGTCCGATGCTGCCCAGTGGCTGGCACCTCGCGGGGCTGCTCGCGCACCTGACCGACGTTGAACGGTCCTGGCGCGACACCGTGGTGGACGGCCTGCCGGACGCCGCACCCGAGGTGGCCGACGACCCGCAGGCCGGCTGGCGCGTGGCCGACGACACGACCGTGGCGGACCTGGTGGCGGCCTACCGCGAAGAAGGACGGCGCACCGCGTCGAGGTTCGCCGACGCCGACCTCGACGCGCCGACGGCGCTCGACCGCTCGCCGCACTCGCTGCGCTGGGTGCTGATCCACCTCGTCGAGGAGACGGCCCGCCACGCCGGCCACGCCGACGCGGCCCGTGAACTGCTGGACGGCCGCACCGGCGAGTGAGGTCGCGTCGACGGTCGCCCGGCGACCCGCGGGGGCCGTTTGCGCGGGCCGGCGACGAACGCGACCGCAGGTCAGCAGGCGTTCACCGAGCGGCTGGCGAATCTTGACCAGGTCGTGGGCCTAACGCATGGCCTGATGTGCTTGGGTTGCGCTTCCCCCGAGCCGAGGTCATTCGTCCATGCGTCGAATCTCTCTGCTGGCGCTGCTCGCCATGCTCGCCAGCGCACTCCCCATGGCGTCCGTCGGCGCCATGGCCCAGGAAGCCGAACCGACTGGTGGTGCGGTCGTCATCAGCCAGGTCTACGGCGGTGGCGGCAACAGCGGCGCCACCTACACCCACGACTTCGTCGAACTGCTCAACCGAACCAGCGAACCGGTGGACGTCACCGGCTGGGCGGTCGGCTACGCGTCGTCGTCCGGCACCAACTGGAACGCCACCAGCCTGTCCGGCACGATCGCTCCCGGTGGCTACCTGCTGGTGCAGCAGGCGCCCGGGTCCGGTGGCACGACGCCGCTGCCCACCCCTGACGTGACCGGCGGCGCCAACATGTCCGCCACCGCGGGCAAGGTCGCGTTGGCGACCTCGGCCGCCGCGCTGCAGGGCGGCTGCCCGACCGACGTCGTCGACCTGGTCGGCTTCGGCAGCGCCAACTGCTTCGAAGGGTCGGGCCCGACCCCGACCCTCAACAACACGACGGCCGCCATCCGGGCCGGCAGCGGCTGCACCGACAGCGACGACAACGCCGCGGACTTCGCCACCGGCGCACCCGCGCCGCGCAACAGCGCGTCCCCGACCGTCGACTGCGGTGACGTCCCGCCACCCCCGCCGCCGCCAGCCACCCCGTCCGACGACTGCGACGCCCCGGAGTACATCGGCGACATCAACACGGTCGGAGACAACGGGCTGCCGTCGGCCAACTGGGTCGGTCAGCGCGTCGCCGTCGAGGCCGTCGTCACGGCCGACTTCAAGGCCGGCCTGAACGGCTTCTACGTCCAGGAGGAGGACGTCGACGCCGACGACGACGCGACCACCTCCGAGGGCATCTTCGTCTTCGCGCCGGCCATCCCCGCCGGCAGCATCCCCGAGGTGGGCACGCTCGTCTGCGTCGTCGGTTTCGTGGGATCCTTCCAGGGCCAGTACCAGCTGACCAACGTCGAGGTCGAGACGGTCGCGTACGACGTCGACCTTCCCACCGCGGTCGCACTGGAGATGCCCGTCGACGACCTCGTCGAACTGTCGGCGCTGTCGGGCATGCGGGTCGAGCTGACGGGCGAAGACGGCACGATGACCGTCGCCCAGAACTACTTCCAGGGCCAGTACGGCGAGCTCGACCTCAGCGCGACCGGCCGGCTGTGGAACCCGAGCGAGGTGCTCGATCCGCGTAGCGAGGACGCCTTCCGGCTGCGTGCCGAGAACCGGCGGAGCCTGATCAAGCTCGACGACGCCAACAGCTCGACCAACCGCCGGCCCGTGCCGTGGTTGGCCAACGGCGCGACCCGCGCCGGCGCGGAGACCAGCGACGTCATCGAGGGCATCGCGAGCTACCAGTTCGGCGCCTACCGCATCCAGCCCACCGCGCCGGGCGACATCACCTTCACCAACACCGACAACCCGCGCCCCGACGGACCGCCGGACGTTCTGGCTGCCGCCGCTACAGACGCGGAGACCGTCACCGTGGCCGCGTTCAACGTCCTGAACTACTTCACGACGCTGACGAGCGAGAGCAGCAGCGCCCGAGGCGCGGACACCCCGGAGGAGTTCGAACTGCAGGCCGCCAAGATCGTGACCGCCATCACCAAGATGGACGCGGACGTGGTCGGCTTGATGGAGATCGAGAACAACTTCGGTGCCGACAACGACGCCCTCCTCGACCTCGTCGACCGCCTGAACGCGGTGGCGGGCGATGACACGTACGCCGCGGTGGCGCTCGACGCGCCGTCCGGGACGGACGCGATCAGCAACGCCATGATCTACCAGCCGGCGTCGGTGACCCCGGTCGGCGAGTTCGCGCAGGCCGACCACCCGGCATTCGTGAATCCGCTCGGGGCCGCGATCGACCGCAACCGACCCGCCATCACCCAGGCGTTCGCGACCACGACCGGTGAGGAATTCATCGCCGTGGTCAACCACCTGAAGTCCAAGGGCTCCGCGTGCGGTGCCGCCGACCCGGCGGACCCGCTGCAGGGCAACTGCAACCTGACGCGGACCCTGGCGGCACAGGAGCTGGTGCGTTGGCTGAGTGAGGACGACCCGACCGGCACCGGCTCGGACCGGATCGCCATCATGGGCGACCTCAACGCCTACGCCATGGAGGACCCCATCCAGGTACTGCGTGACGCCGGTTACGTCGACACGCTCGCCGACCAGACCGGCAGTACGTATTCGTACGTCTTCGACGGTGAGCTCGGCCGGCTCGACCACGCCTTCGTGTCGTCGACGCTGAGCGAGTTCGTGGTCGATGCCGCGGCGTGGCACATCAACACCGACGAGCCGGCGGCGCTCGACTACAACAACTACAACGACCCCGCGACGCAGGACACCAGCGAGTTCCGCTCGTCGGACCACGACCCGCTGCTGTTCGGCCTCGCGTTCCCGGTCGATGCTCCGACCTCGCCGCAGGCCAAGGACCAGTGCAAGAACGACGGATGGCGGCGGTTCAGCGACCCGTCGTTCCGCAACCAGGGCGAGTGCGTGGCCTGGGTGGCGGCCGAGGGACGCAACCTGCGCTGACCCGCACCTCGACACGCGAGGGGCCCCGCCATCCGGCGGGGCCCCTCGCGGTGTGGCTGGTCGTCAGCGGGGCGCGTCGAGGCGGGCCATCAGCATGCGGGCACATTCGGCGACGGAGCCGGCCATCGACGGGTAGACGGTGATGGTCTGCGCGAGCTGCGCCACGGTGAGCCGGTTCTGCACCGCCGTTGCCAGCGGTTGGATCAGGTCGCTGGCCCGCATGGAGACGACTACCCCGCCCAGCACGGTGCCCGACCCCACCTGCGCGTGGACCTTGACGAACCCGTCGACCGCGTTGGTCATCTTCGCGCGCGGGTTGCCGCGGAAGTCGAGGCGGGCCGTCTCCACCGGGATGCCGGCCGCGGCCGCGTCGTCGGACGACAGGCCGACGGTGGCGACCTCGGGATCGGTGAAGATGGTCGACGCGACCGCGCCCCAGCGGATGGGCTGGACCGCCTGGCCGAGCGCGTGCCACATCGCCGTGCGCCCCTGCATCGCCGCGACCGAGGCCAGCATCACCCGCCCGGTCACGTCACCAGCGGCGTAGACCCAGCGGCACTCGGTGCGGCCGACGGTGTCCACCTCGACGCCGCCCCAGTCGTTGACGAGCGCGCCGACCTTCTCCAGCCCGATGTCGGCGGAGCTGGGGACCTGGCCGACGGTGAACAGCACGTGGCTGCCGACCACCTCGGAGCCGTCCTTGAGGCCGACGACGACCTCGTCGTCGCGCCGCTCGCAGGAGACGGCTCGGGCGTTGCGGAGGATCTTCATGCCGCGCCGCTCGAAGACGTCCTCGATGACCTGGGCGGCATCGGGGTCCTCGGTCGGCAGGATCAGGTCGCGGGAGCTGACCAGGGTCACCTCGGCGCCGAAGCGCCGGAAGGCGTGGGCGAACTCCGCGCCGGTGGCACCGGAGCCGACGACCACGAGGTGCTCCGGCACCTCGGGCAGCCCGTAGACCTGCTGGCCGACGAGCACCCGCTCGCCATCGGGCTCGAAGAACGGCAGTACGCGCGCTGTCGAACCCGTGGCCACCAGGACGTAGTCGGCCGGCAGGACGTGCTCGTCGCCGTGCTCGTCGGTCGCCGTGACCTCGTGATAGCCCGAGATGCGCCCGCGGCCGCGGACCAGCGTCACGCCGGTGGCGGCGATCTTGCTCTCGATGTCCCGGGACTGGTTGGCGCCCAGCTGCAGCACGTTGTCGGCGACCTTCGGGAAGTCGACGACGGTGCGGTCGACCGGCTTGCCCTCGGGCAGGTGGACGCCCATGCCCTCGGCGAGGTGCATCCACCCCATCGCCTCGGCGGCCACGATCAGGGCCTTGGACGGCACGCAGTCCCACAGCACGCTGTTCCCGCCGAGCCCCTCGTCGGTGACGATGGTGACGTCGGCACCGAGTTCGGCGGCGACGAGCGCGGCCTCGTAACCGGCCGGCCCGCCACCCAGGATGACGATGCGCTGCGTGCTCACGGGTGCCTCGGACGACGGCGGAAAGGGTCTGAGCGTTGCCCTGGGACCCTACCCGCCGCCGGGCGGGCCCTCGCCCGCCCGGCCGTACGGCACCTCGACGCTCAGCGCACCGGTTCGACCTTCCAGGCTCCCGCCACGTCCCGTTCCTGCCCTGGTCGACGTCACGTCGGCCGGTGCCCCACGTGATCCTGATGGACGTGGAGATGTCCGTCAGGGCGGCAGGAAGGGGGCCGCCGCCTCAGGATGCTCACCGACCGTTGCGGGTGGGGACGCGCACGTCGACCCAGACCATGCGGTGATCGGACTGGTCCACCACCTCGTACCACGGATCGTCGACGAGTGGCCAGAAGACGCCGGCGTCCTCGATCTGTAGGTCGGCGCTGGGAAGGGCGTAGTCGACGCGCAGGTTGCCGGGGCCGGTGAAGTCGGCGGTGTCGTGCTCGGGCGGGCAGTCGTGTTCGAGGTTGATGCCGCCCTGCAGCTCCGTCTGCTGCACGCCGCCCTCGCTCGACGGTGTCACGCGCGTGTTGACACGCGGGTGCTCGAGCAGCTGGTGGATGCCGACGCCGTCACCGTCGCAGGGGTCGTCGTTGTAGTCGCCGAGGATCACGAACGACGCGCCCGGCCGCAGTCCGCCGTGCTGGCCGTCGTCGTCGTAGAGGTATCGGCTCGTCGAGGGCCGCAGGTAGTCCGCCCACAGCCGGATCTCGTCGTGGTTGCGCCGCACGTTGCGCTGCTCCTCGCCGTCGAAGGCCGGCGGGGTGGGATGCGCGTTCAGGGTGTGGACGACATGGCCGCCGATGCGCACCGGCACGTCCCAGTGCGACTTGGAGGAGAGCGGGAACTCCTCGAGGACCTCTTCGGCATACCAGTCCCCGGTGTCCGTCGTCGCCGGGTCGGACGGCAGCAGGGCCCCCGGCATGTCGGACCAACGGAAGTGCTGGAAGGTGCGGACCTGTTCCTCCACGATCGGGTACTTGGAGAGCACGAGCATCCCGTACTGACCTTCGTACCAGCCGAAGCCCCACGCATCGTCCGGACCGGTGGTTTCGCCGTCACGGTTGAGGTCGAATCCGGACGGCACGCCGGTGTTCACCGGCGCCACGAAGGCGTAGGGGTAGTGGATCGGCGCCTCGCCGGCTTGGGACACCTCGAGGTAGTTGGTCCGGAAGGCGTCCGGCGCCGCGTACTCGTCCTCGCCGTCCACGGCGCCGGCGTAGTCGAACTCGCCGATCTGGACGACGTCGGGCCGCTGGTACTGGATGACCTGGGCGATGGCGCCGATCTGGGTGTCGTCGCCGGCACGCAGGTCGGCGAGGAACTCTCCCTCCGCCGAGCGGAACTCGGAGAAGGCGGTGTTGTAGGTGGCGAACCGCACCGTCTGCGGCCCGGGGCCGACCTCGCGCTCGGGCGGCTGCGCGAGGGCAGCCGGGGTCGTGGCGAGTGCGAGGAGCGAGGCCACGACGGCGGCGAGCGCCGCTCGTGGGCGGGGACGGACGAGCCTGGTCGGACGTGGAGGTGGTGGCACGCAGCTCTCCCTGGCAGCCGGATCTCGGATGCTCCCGAGTCCAGCAGCCACCACGGCGTCAGGACGTCCGACCGGACGGGTTCGCCGCCCAGCCGACGGGCATTGATCCGCCGCCCCGCATGCGCTACGCGCGACCGGCCATCAGAACTTCTCGCTGGGGACGTAGGCGCCGAACTCGTCGCGCAGGACGTCGCAGACCTCCTGCAGGGTCGCGCGGCGCCGCAGGGCCTCACGCATCGGCGGCAGCAGGTTGTCGTCGCCCTTGGCCGCCCGGCGGACGTCGTCGAGTGCCGCGCTCACGCCGGCCTGGTCACGCGTCGACTTCACCTGCTCGATGCGGTCGATCTGGCCGTCACGGATCGCCTCGTCGATGCGCTGCAGTTCGGGCGCGATCTCCTCGTCGGTCCGGTAGCGGTTGACCCCGACGACGATCTGACGCTCGGCCTCGATGTCGCGAGCGAGGTCGTACGCGGCCCGCTCGATCTCCTGCTTCTGGTAGCCCTGCTCGATCGCCGCGACGGCACCGCCCATCTCGTCGATGCGCTGCAGGTAGCCGCGCGCCTCCTCCTCGATGCGGTCGGTCAGCGACTCGATCAGGTACGAGCCGGCCAGCGGGTCGACCGAGGCCGGCACGTCGGTCTCGTGCGCGATCACCTGCTGGGTGCGAAGCGCGAGGCGGGCCGACTTCTCCGTCGGCAGGGCGAGGGCCTCGTCGTAGCTGTTGGTGTGCAGCGACTGGGTGCCGCCCAGGGTGGCGGCGAGCGCCTGGATCGCCACCCGCACCAGGTTCACCTCCGGCTGTTGGGCGGTCAGCTGCACGCCGGCCGTCTGCGTGTGGAAGCGCAGCATCTGCGACTTGGGGTCCTTCGCACCGAAGCGGTCGCGCATGATCGACGCCCACAGCCGGCGGGCGGCGCGGAACTTGGCGATCTCTTCCAGCAGCGTCGAGCGGGCGACGAAGAAGAACGACAGGCGCGGCGCGAACGCGTCCACGTCCAGGCCGGCGTCCACGGCAGCCTGGACGTAGGCGATCCCGTCCGCGAGCGTGAAGGCGATCTCCTGGACCGGGGTCGCCCCCGCTTCGCCCATGTGGTAGCCGGAGATCGAGATCGTGTTGAAGCGCGGCAGGTGCTGGGCGCAGTAGCCGAAGGTGTCGGCGATGATCCGCAGCGACGGCGCGGGCGGGTAGATGTAGGTGCCGCGGGCGATGTACTCCTTGAGCACGTCGTTCTGGATCGTGCCGCGCAGCTGCTCGGGGGCGACCCCCTGTTCCTCACCGGCGATCTGGTACATCAGCAGCAGCAGCGACGCGGGCGCGTTGATCGTCATCGACGTGGACACCTGGTCCAGCGGGATGCCGTCGAAGAGCGCCTTCATGTCCTCGACGGTGTCGATCGCCACGCCGACCTTGCCCACCTCGCCGTCGGCGATGTCGGCCGAGCTGTCGTAGCCCATCTGCGTGGGCAGGTCGAAGGCGACCGACAGGCCGGTCGTGCCCTGCTCGAGCAGGTACTTGTAGCGCCGGTTGGACTCCTCGGCGGTCGACATCCCGGCGTACTGGCGCATCGTCCACAGCCGGCCGCGGTACATCGTCGGGTAGACGCCGCGGGTGAACGGGTACTCCCCTGCCGCGCCGAGCCGTTCGCCGGCGTCGAAACCGTCGAGGTGCTCCGGGCCGTAGGCCGTCTCGAAGGGGAACCCGCTGACCGTCGTCGGCTCTTGTCGTTCACCCATCGGATTTCGCTCCAGATCGCACCGGTCCCGACAGGCTATGGCCCGGACCCCGCTCGGCGGTAGCTCGACACGGTCGGGGTATCCCGCGCCGGCGACGGAAACCGCACCGCTCGCCGCCCCGCCATCCGCGCCGCCGACCGGGTTTCCCGCGCCGGCGACGGAAACCGCACCGCTCGCCGCCCCGCCATCCGCGCCGCCGACCGGGTTTCCCGCGCCGGCGACGGAAACCGCACCGGCGCCAGGTTCGGATGCCGGCGTCTGGCCCCGACGCAACGACGCCCCGGCGGGTCGCCGGGGCGTCGGGGAACGGTGCCGCTGCGGCCCGTGGGTCAGGCGCTGCGGCGCGTGCGCATCTTGCCCTTGCGGTAGTCCTTGTTCATCCAGGCGATGAAGTCGATGGAGATGCCCTTGGGACAGGCCGCCTCGCACTCGCCCATGTTGGTGCACGAGCCGAAGTACTGCTCCATCGTGTCGACCATGCCCACCGCCCGCTCGTAGCGCTCGGGCTGCCCCTGCGGCAGCGCGTTGAGGTGGGCGACCTTGGCGGCGGTGAACAGCTGCGCCGCCCCGTTCGGGCACGCGGCGACACAGGCGCCGCAGGCGATGCACGCGGCCGCGTCCATCGCGAGGTCGGCCGTCTCCTTCGGCACCGGGATGAGGTTGCCGTCGGGAGCGGACCCGGTGTCGACCGAGATGTAGCCACCGGCCTCCACGATGTGGTCGAACGCCGAGCGGTCGACGACGAGGTCCTTCACCACCGGGAAGCCGGCCGCGCGCCACGGCTCGATGACGATCTCGTCGCCGTCGGCGAACTTGCGCATGTGCAGCTGGCAGGTGGCGGTGGCCCGCTCGGGACCGTGCGCCTGCCCGTTGATCATGAGCCCGCACGTGCCGCAGATGCCCTCGCGGCAGTCGTGGGCGAACTCGATCGGCTCCTCGCCGGCGTTGGTCAGCTGCTCGTTGACCTGGTCGAGCATCTCCAGGAACGACGCGTCCTCGCTGACGTCGGTCGCCTCGTAGGTCTCGAACCGACCCGGCGCATCCGGCCCGGTCTGGCGCCAGACTCGTAGCGTGAGATTCATTGCGGCCTCTTCGCGGTCGATGCGGTGACGGGGGGCGGCTGCTGAGCGGGGAACCCCGCGTCGGGCCTACGGGGGGCGGAGCGCCCCGCATCCGTCACTTGTAGCTCCTCTGGGTGAGCGCGACGTTCTTGAACTCGAGGGCTTCCTTGTGCAGCGTCGGCTCCTTGTCGAGCCCCTGCCACTCCCAGGCCGCGACGAAGCTGAAGTTCTCGTCGTCGCGCTTGGCCTCGCCCTCGTCGGTCTGCGACTCCTCGCGGAAGTGCCCGCCGCAGGACTCCTCGCGCATGAGCGCGTCGCGGCACATCAGCTCGGACAGTTCGAAGAAGTCGGCGACACGACCGGCCTTCTCCAGCGAGGAGTTCAGGGTGTTGCCCGAGCCCGGGACCCGGACGTTCTTCCAGAACTCCTCGCGCAGCGTCGGGATCTCGGACAGGGCCTTCTCCAGCCCAGCCCGGTTGCGGGCCATGCCGCAGTAGTCCCACATGATCTTGCCGAGCTCGCGGTGGTACCAGTCCACCGACCGCGTCCCGCCGGTCTTGAGGAACTGCTCGGTCTGGTCGCGGACCGTGGCCTCGGCCTGCACGAACTCCGACGCCGAGGTGTCGACCTTGGGCTGGCCCAGCATCGGCGCGAGGTAGTCGCCGATCGTGTAGGGCAGGATGAAGTACCCGTCGGCCAGGCCCTGCATCAGCGCCGACGCGCCGAGGCGGTTGGCGCCGTGGTCGGAGAAGTTGGCCTCACCGATCGCGAACAGGCCCGGGATCGTGGTCTGCAGGTGGTAGTCCACCCACAGCCCGCCCATCGTGTAGTGCGGCGCCGGGTAGATGCGCATCGGCGTGACGAACGGGTCCTCGCCGGTGATGCGCTCGTACATCTCGAACAGGTTGCCGTACTTGTCGTCGACTGCGTCCCGGCCCAGCCGCTGGATGGCCGCCGCGAAGTCGAGGTACACGCCGTTCTTGAGCGGTCCGACGCCCTTGCCGGCGTCGACCTGCTCCTTGGCGTTGCGCGAGGCGACGTCGCGGGGCACCAGGTTCCCGAACGCGGGGTACTTGCGCTCGAGGAAGTAGTCGCGGTCCTCCTCGGGCACGTCGGCCGCGGTGCGGGTCTCGTCCGGGTCCTTGGGCACCCAGATCCGGCCGTCGTTGCGCAACGACTCGGACATCAGGGTGAGCTTGGACTGGAACTCGTCCGAGGAGGGGATGGCCGTGGGGTGGATCTGGGTGAAGCACGGGTTGGCGAACATCGCGCCCTTGCGGTGCGCCCGCCAGGCGGCGGTCACGTTGGACGCCATCGCGTTCGTGGACAGGAAGAACGCGTTGGCGTAGCCACCGGTGGCCAGCACGACCGCGTGGGCGGAGTGCGAGCTGATCTCGCCGGTGACCAGGTCGCGCACCACGACGCCGGCGGCCTTGCCGTCGACCACGACGAGGTCGAGCATCTCCGACTTGGTGACCAGTTCCACGGTCCCGGCCGCGACCTGGCGCGCCAGCGCCTGGTAGGCCCCCAGCAGCAGCTGCTGGCCGGTCTGTCCGCGGGCGTAGAACGTGCGGCGGACCTGGGCGCCACCGAACGAGCGGTTGTCGAGGAACCCGCCGTACTCGCGGGCGAAGGGCACGCCCTGGGCGACGCACTGGTCGATGATGTTGTTGGACACCTCGGCCAACCGGTAGACGTTGGCCTCGCGCGAGCGGTAGTCGCCGCCCTTCACCGTGTCGTAGAACAACCGGTAGACCGAATCGCCCTCGCCGTGGTAGTCCTTGGCGGCGTTGATGCCACCCTGCGCGGCGATGGAGTGCGCCCGACGCGGCGAGTCGTGGAAGGTGAACACCTTCACCCGGTAGCCCAACTCGCCCATGGTCGCCGCGGCCGAGGCGCCGGCCAGGCCGGTGCCGACGACGATCACCTCGAACTTGCGCTTGTTGTTCGGGTTCACCAGCTTCATGGAGAACTTGTGGTCACGCCACATCGTCTCCAGCGGTGCGTCGGGGATCTTCGAGTCGAGCGTCATCGCTCCTGCTTTCTCCCGCGAGTGCGACGGGTGGTGGCCGTCGTCAGCTGACGAGTCCGAACTGCACGGCCAGCGGGAACGACACGTTCCCGCCGATCACGACCACGGCGAAGCCGATGGCGAACGCGCGCCGCCAATGGTTGAACTTGCGGTTGTTCCAGCCCATCGACTGGAACAGGCTCCAGCCACCGTGGTAGATGTGCACGCCCAGGGCCAGGTTCGCGATGATGTAGAAGGCCGCCACCGCGGGCACCTGGAAGCTTGCGACCAGCTTCTCGTACGGGGTCGCGCCCGCCTCGGCCGGGTTCACCCAGCCCCACGTGAAGTCGGCGAGGTGGTAGAGGATGAACAGCAGCACGATGACGCCGGTCCAGCGCATCGTGCGGGCGGCGAAGTCGGCCGCCACGTACTCACGGCGGGCCTGGTAGCGCTCCGGGCGGGCGTTGCGGTTCATCACCGTCAGCTGGTACGCGGCCAGGATGTGGAAGAACAGCGTCACGATCAGCAGGGCGCGCATCCCCCACAGCGCGAACTCCTCGGGCACGATCGGCACCAGCAGGCCGCTGCGCAGGAACTCCGCGTAGTGGTTGAAGTCCTCCGCACCGAGGTAGACCTTCAGGTTTCCCACCATGTGCGCGAAGATGTAGCCCAGCCACACGATGCCCGTGATGGCCATGACGTACTTCTTGCCCACCGCGGACCGGTAGAGGTCCACGAGGAACGGGCGGCGGGTCTTCCCGCCCGCCGGATTCGGCGGGGACCCCTCGGTGACCCCGGTGACCTTCGTCGCCATCGTTGCTCGGCCTCTCCTGCAAGCGATCCGGGCCGGTGGGACGTCCAGCGCACGGTCGCACCGACACGGGTGTCCGGTCAGGATCGGGGGAGGCACCCGCGAAGGATTCGACGTGGTGGCGGGCCCACCCACCGGTACGGCGCCGCCACGGTTTCGAGCCTACCACCGCGGCCGGACGGCCCTTTCCACCGTTGGTGGTCCCCCGTGCGCGGTGCGTGTGCGGCCGCGCCGGGCGGGTCGAAGTTCGTGCAACCCGGACGCCTGCTCGGACGTCGGACGGGGTGGCGCACGACGAGAGAGGCACCGGCATGGGCACGGCGACGGCGGAGGCGACGGTCGAGACACGGGCGGCCGTGCTCTCGGCACGCTGCGCGGTGCTGCTGCGGACGATCGCCCGCCAGGGCGGACCGGAGCCGGACGACCACCTGGCGCAGGTGCGTCGGCTGCTGGCCCGGCGGGCCCGGCACGTGGGCCGTACCCGCCGCCGGCAGCTCCGCGCGGCGCTGTACTCGGCGGAGCGTGGCCGCCCGCACCCGGTACCCGCGGAGGACGTCGCGACACTGGTCCGGGACCTGGAGATGATCGAGCACGTGTTGCGACACGTCGCGCGGGTCGGTGCCAACGCCCCGCTGGCCGCGGCCGTGCCCGCCTGACGAGGTCGCCGGGCTCAGGTGCCGCCCAGCAGGCGCCCGAGCACCTGGCCGAGCCGGCCGGGCCCCTGGGCGAGCAGCTCGCGGGCGGCCTCGGGCAGCGCGTCCGGGTCGCGGTCGGCGACGGCGCGCAGCACGTCCCGGGTCGAGGGGTTGACCAGTGCGAGGTCGCCCACTCGGACCGTCGGCACGGTCTCGTTGCCGTCGGCGACGCTGCGCACGAACGCGGCCGCCTCGTCGTCCTGCCAGATGTCGACCCGCTCGAACGGCAGACCGGCGCGCTCCAGGCCCCGGAACAGCGACGAGCAGAACCCACAGCCGGGCCGCCAGTAGACGGTCACGGCGGCGTCCGCGGGCGGCGGGGTGTCGTCCTCGAAGCGCAGGCGCGGCTCGCGCGGGTCCTCCGGGGGTGGAACGGCGTCGGTCACGTGACGGGGCCTTCTCCGACGAGGTCGGTGACGGCGGCGAGGACGAGGTCTGGCCGGTCCCGGTGGATGCTGTGGCCCGCACCTGACACCGTGGTGGCCGTCACGCGTTCGCCGAGATCCAGGGTGTCGGCGAGGTCGGGAGCCAGCAGGCCGCCACGTGCCGGATCGGCCACCAGCAGACGGACGCGGCCCCGCCAGGCCGGCGCCAGGTCCGTGAGGTCCCACGGATCGTTGTCGTCGAGCACGCCGTCGACGACGTCGGGGGTGACAGCACGGGCGGCCAGCACCTTGCGGTGCACGTCGCGTGCGTCCCAGCCCGGGTTGGCGGCCGCCACGGCCGCCGGGTCGAGGTCGCCGACGTCGCGGCGCTGCTCCTCGCGGACGCGACGGTGCTGGTCGGCACCCAGGCGCAGCACCGGATCGATCAGGACCGCGGCGGGTGACAGGTCCCGGTCGGCCAGCAGCCGGGCCGCGACCGCCCCGCCCAGCGAGTGGCCGACCACGAGGTCCCAGCGGTCACCGAGGATGGCCACGTCCGCGGCGAACGCCGCCACCGAATGGTCCGCGGCCGTCGGGCTGGCGCCGTGGCTGCGCAGGTCGGGCGCGAGGACGAGCCATCCAGCATCCGCGAGCGCCGAGGCGAGGCGCCACCAGCACGTGCCGTCGGAGCCGAGGCCGTGCAGCAGCAGCGCCCGCCGCCGGCCGGCGGGGTTCCACAGGTGGGTGTTGAGCCGGACCGGGGCCGGCGTCACCGTCAGGCCTCGCCCGGCGGCAGCAGGCCCATGGCCTGCTTGGCGTGGGCCAGGGTCGGCGCGGCGATCTCGCGTGCGCGCGCGGCCCCCTCGGACAGCAGTCGGGCGACCTCGGCCGGGTCCTTCTCCAGCTCGCGGTAGCGGTCCTGGAACGGCTCGAGCCGGGCGACGACCGCCTCGGCGACCGCCTGCTTGAACGGGCCGTAGCCGCCGCCGTCGTACTCCGCCGCAAGCTTCTCGATCGGCTCGCCCGTCACGCCGGAGAAGATCTCCAGGAGGTTGGACACCCCCGGCTTCTCCGTGCGGTCGTGGCGGATGTCGGTGGCCGAGTCGGTGACGGCGCTCTTGACCTTCTTCACGATCTGCTTCGGGTCGTCGAGCAGCCGGATGATGCCCTTCTCCGACGACTGCGACTTCGACATCTTGCTCGTGGGGTCCTGCAGGTCCATCACGCGCGAGGCCGCCTGCGGGTGCACCGCCCTGGGCAGGGTGAAGACGTCACCGAACCGGTGGTTGAACCGCTGGCCGATGTCCCGCGCGAGCTCGATGTGGTGGCGCTGGTCCTCGCCCACCGGCACCTCGTCGGCGTGGTAGAGCAGGATGTCGGCGGTCTGCAGCACGGGATAGTCGAACAGGCCCACGCTGACGGATTCGCCCCGGCCCTCCGACTTCTCCTTGAACTGCGGCTGCTTGCGCAACTCGCCGAAGCCGGCGACGCAGTTGAAGAGCCAGGTGCACTCCGCGTGCTCGTGCACGTGCGACTGCACGAACAGGATCGAGCGCTCCGGGTCCACGCCGACGGCCAGCATGCCCGTCGCCAGCTCGACGGTGCGCTGGCGCAGCGTCTCCGGCTCGTGCTCGGCCGGCGAGGTCATGGCGTGCAGGTCGACGACGCAGTAGATGCAGTCCGCGGCCTCCTGCATGGCGACCCAGTTGACCCAGGCCCCGAGCAGGTTGCCGAGGTGCGGGTCACCGCTGGGCTGCATGCCGGAGAAGACGCGGGTCACGGGAGGCTTCCTGGTTCGCGGGGTCGGCGCACACGAAACGTGCGGGGCCCAGAAGGTAGCGTCCGCCGCCACCCTGCCGGCCCCCGGAGCGAGCCGTGCCACGCATCGAGCTGCCACCGCTGACCAGCGGACCCGTCCGGCTGCGCCCGCCGACCGAGGCCGACGTCGCCGCGATCGCCGCGGCCTGCCAAGACCCCGACATCCAGCGGTTCACGCGCGTGCCGTCGCCCTACACCGCGGCCAACGCCCGCGAGTTCGTGCACTTCTGTCGCGACACGCTGCAGCGCGGCACGGGTGTCCACCTGCTGGCCGTCGACACCGACGACGAGGTGCTCGGTGCGGTTGGCCTGGGGATCGACCTCGCCGACTTCAGCGGCGAGCTCGGCTACTGGGTGGCGCCGCACGCCCGCCGGCGCGGCGTCGCGCGGCGTGGCTGCCGGCTGCTGCTCGAGCTCGCATTCGGGCCGCTGCAACTCGGCTTCGTCGGACTGCACGCGGCCGCCTCCAATCAGGCGTCGAACGGCCTGGCCCGTGCCCTGGGGTTCACGCTGGAGGGGACCCTGCGGGAAGCCATGATCGACGGCCCGTCCGGGGACCGGTCCGCCCCGCGATGCGACGCGAACGTCTGGGGCCTGCGCCCGCACGAGTACTCGCCCGCCTGACCGGCAGGTGTCACCACCCCGCCGTCGACTCGAGGCCGCCGTGCCGGTCGACGCCGTCCCACGCGCAGGCGACGCCGTGCGCGCGGACGCCGACCAGCACGTCCGCGGCGCGAGCCCGTGATGCGTTCCAGGACCACCCGTCGGTCTCCCCGGCCTCGAGCAGCCGCTCCGCCGCCGCCTCCAACACGCAGGCGCGAACCTCGTCTGGCAACGAGGCGAGCGCCGGGACCGCGTCGGCGCTGAGTCCCGACAGGTAGAAGACGTCGATGGCGCCCTCGGCGGCGAACCGCTCGACGTTCCACCGCGCGATGTGCGCGTCGGGTTGCACGAAGCCGACGCCGACGACCGCGATCGCCGTCGCCAGCGCCACGGCACGCGGCAGCCACGTCGTGCGCCGACGCCACCCGGCGAGGAGCACCAGGGCGAACATGCCTGCGAGCCACCAGATGATCGCCTGCGCCCCGAAGCGGGCACGGGTGAGCCCGAACGCGTCCTGGTAGAGGAGCAGGCGGTGCAGCGCCGACGCGAGGACGACGAGGGTCAGTCCGCACAGGCCGGCCAGCAGCCCGCGCTGGAGCCGCTGTTGCTCCGGGGTGGCCACGGCCGCATAGCGCGACGTGGCGGCGACCACCAGCAGCGTGAGGAGCGCGACCACGACCAGCTGCGCGAACCCACCGCGGGCGTGCTCGGCGTACGTGAGCCCGGCCGTCGCCGACACCCAGTCGTGCCCGCCGAAGAGCGCCCCGAACTGCACGGCGAGGAACGTCGCGAACAGGACCAGCAGGGCGACGAGCGGCAGGCGCCACTCGATGCCTTCCAGCCGCCGGCCGGGCGCCCGCAGCGGCTGGTCGTCCTCGGACCGCCGGGACAGGCGCACCAGGATCGTGATGCCGATCGTCACCGCGGTCAGCACGAACGCCCGGGCCGGGAGCGCGGAGAACTGCCACTCGGGCAGTAGGAAGCGCTCCACCAGGCGACCGAACAGCCGATCGGCCGACGCGAACAGCCCGCCGAACACGGCCAGCAGCACCACCGTGAGCAGGCTCGCCCGGATCACCGGACGCGAGCGCACGCCCGTCGGCAGGACCGAACGCAGCCCACGCACCACCGCCACCGGTGCACGCCCACCCTCCGGCAGGCAACGCGCCAATGCGCGGACCAGGCCCAGCCAGGTCCGCCCGCCCGCGAGCGCCAGCGCCGCCGTGCCGAAGGCGACGAGGAGTACCGGCGAGACGACCCAGTCGGCGTCGGACACCGCCGGGAGCAGCGTCGCCACGGCGGCGACGACGAGGCCGGCCGTCCGCCAGGCGCCGCGCCGCCCGTCGTGACGGCGACGGGCGAGGACGACCCCGGCGCCGATGAGACCGGTCGTCGCGAGGCCCACGCCCGGCACGGGGTCCGGCATCACGGCCGCGGCGTAGGTGCCGACCGCCAGCACCGCGATCGTGGTGCGCGCGTCGAGCGGCGGCGTCGGGACGGGCCGGCGAGTGGTCGCTCCCGGACCCTCCGGTCGGCCGGCGTCGGACACCGGGGCGACACGCGTGACGTCATCGGACATGGGCATCCTCCGCGGGCAGGGTCACGACCATGCGGCAGCCGGACAGGTAGGTGGTGTCGACGCGGATTCGGCCACCGTGCAGGTCGACGATCCAGCGCGAGATGGCCAGGCCGAGACCGGAGCCTCCATCGGTCGGCGAAGCCGAGAGACGCGCTTCCGCCGTTCCACCCCCGCCGGTGGAACGGTGGAAGCGTTCGAAGATGCGCTCGGCGTCCGCCGGCGCGACGCCAGCACCGGCGTCGATCACGGCCAACTCCACCTCGTCACCGCGCGCAACCGCGACGACCTCGACGGCGGTGCCCGCCGGGGCATGGCTGCGGGCGTTCGCGAGCAGGTTGACCAGGACCTGCACCAGCCGACGCTCGTCGCCGTGCAGGCGCAGGTCGGGGGGATCGGCCCGCACGTGCACCGGCGCACCGGGCGAAGCCTCGACGAGCTCGGCCGCCTCGCGCAGGAGCTCGCCCGCGCCGAGCCGGCGCAGGTCGAGCTGCACCACGCCCGCCTCCAGTCGCGACAGGTCCAGCAGGGCCTCGACGAGCGCCTGCAGCCGGTCGGCCTGTCGGACGAGCCGGTTCAGCGTCGCCGCGTCCGGGTCCTCGATGCCGTCGGCGAGGTTCTCCAGGACCGCCCGCATCGCCGCGATCGGCGTGCGCAGTTCGTGCGACACGTTGGCCACGAGCTCACGGCGCAGGCGATCCGTCTCCGCCACCTCGTCCGCCATCCGGTTGAAGGCACGGGCCAGCTCGCCCACCTCGTCGCGGGAGGTGGCGGTCACCGGGACGTGCCGCTCGCCCGCCGCCAGCTTCGCCGACGCCCGGGCCATCTCGCGGAGCGGGAACGTCATGCCGTGCGCCAGGACCTGCACCATCGCCAGCGCGAGAAGCACCGCGCCGGCAGCCACCGGCAGGGCCGGCCACGCGAGCCAGCGCCCCACCTCGACGACCGCGATCGTGACCAGGACCGCCGCCACGATCACGATTCCCAGCTTGTACTTCAGGGAGGCGACCCGGTCGAGGGGCCTCACCTCGGCGCGTCCATGGCGTAGCCGACCCCGTGCGCCGTCCGGATCCGGTCGCGGCCGAGCTTTCGGCGCAAGGCCGCCACGTGCGAGTCGACGGTCCGCGTCGACGACCCGCCCCGGTAGCCCCACACCTCGCGCAGCAGCTGGTCCCGGGACCAGACGACGCCGGGACGCTGCGCCAGGTGGACGAGCAGGTCGAACTCCGTCGCCGTCAATTCGACCCGTCGCCCGCCGTCCTCCACCAGCCGGCGGGCGGGATCGATGCGCAGCTCACCCAGCGCGATCGGGCCGGTATCGACCAGCGACGCCGCCCGCTCGACCCGGCGCAGGAGGGCGGCTACGCGCGCGACCAGCTCGCGCATGCTGAACGGCTTGGTCAGGTAGTCGTCGGCGCCCACCCCGAGTCCGACGAGGACGTCGGTCTCGTCGTCACGTGCGGTCAGCATCAGCACCGGCACCGGACGCTCTCGCTGGATCCGGCGGCAGACCTCGTGACCATCGAGGCCGGGAAGCATCACGTCCAGGACGACCAGGTCGGGTCGTACGCGCGCGCACAGTGCGACGCCGGCGTGGCCGTCGTGGGCGATCTCGACCCGGTGGCCGTCGGCGCGCAGGCGCTTCGCCACCGAGGTGGCGATGGTCACCTCGTCCTCGATCACGGCGATGGTCGTTGTCGTCATGCTCGGGACTCTACGGTCGCGGTGTGGCGATGCCGTCGTGAAGTTGTGCGGGTTCCGTGCAGATGACCGGCGACGCGTCTCACCGGTGGCCCGCCGCGGCCGATGGGACGACGTCCCGGTCGGGTCGCGCCGGGGCAGGGCCGACAGACGTTCCCGTTCGGTCACCTTCAGGACAGGTGCCCGTTGCCGACGTACGCAAGGATCCCCATCATGTCCCGCCCGGCGGGACGACCAACGGGGCAGAAAGGAGAGGTGATGCCGCAGGACGCGCAACAGAGTCGCCCGGTCACCTACCCACCGCACGTCGTGGCCCAGTGCCTCGCCGACCTCGGCTGACGGCACCGCACGACACCGAACGCGAAGCGCCGCGCCCCCCGGGCGCGGCGCTGTTGCGTTGGGCCGCCCGACGCGGCCGGTGGGTCAGAGCATGTCCTGGACGGCGTCGCGCTCCTGCTGGAGCTCGTCGACCGACGCCTGCAGCTTGCCCTGCGCGAAGTCGGACAGCTCCAGGCCCTGCACGACCTCGTAGGTGCCCTTCCCGTCCGTGGTGACCGGGAAGCCGGAGATCAGCCCCTCGGGCACGCCGTAGGAACCGTCCGAGGGCACCGCCATGGACACCCAGTCGCCGTCGGCGGTGGGCTTGCCGCCGCACCAGTTGGCCACGTGGTCGATCAGCGCGCTGGCCGCCGAGGCCGCCGACGAGGCGCCGCGCGCGTCGATGATGGCCTTGCCGCGCTGCTGCACGGTGGTGAGGAACTCGCCCTCGAGCCAGTCACGGTCGGTGATCACCTCGGTCGCCGGACGGCCGCCGATCCGGGCGTTGTCGAAGTCCGGCACCATGGTCGGCGAATGGTTGCCCCACACCGCGAGGTTGGTGACGTCGGCGACCGGCACGCCGGCCTTCTTCGCCAGCTGCGACTTGGCCCGGTTCTCGTCCAGGCGGACCATGGCGGTGAACCGCTCGGCCGGGACGCCGTCAGCATTGGCGGCCGCGATGAGCGCGTTGGTGTTGGCCGGGTTGCCTACCACGGCGACCTTGAGGTCGGACGCGCCGGCCGAGGCCAGTGCCCGGCCCTGGCCGGTGAAGATCCTGCCGTTGTCCTTGAGCAGGTCGGCGCGCTCCATGCCGGGGCCGCGGGGCTTGGCGCCGACGAGGCAGGCCACGTTCACGCCGTCGAAGGCGGTCTCGGCCTGGTCGCTCATCTCGATGCCCGACAGCAGCGGGAACGCCGCGTCGTCGAGTTCCATGGCGACGCCCTCGAGCGCGCCCAGCGCGGGCGTGACCTCGAGCAGGCGCAGTTCGACGGGCGTGTCGGGTCCGAACATCTGCCCCGAGGCGATGCGGAACAGCAGGGCGTAACCGATCTGGCCGGCAGCGCCGGTGACGGCGACACGGACGGGCGAGCTCATGGGGGCTCCTGGAGAGACGCGGATGGACGCCTCGCGAGCCTAGTGGGCACCTCGCCGTACCCTGACCGGCGACCAGACACGGGCCGTCGGGCGGGGACGCCGGGCGGACGGGCGGGTGGCCATGGGTTCGGTGATGCAGCGCGTCTTCGCGGCGGTCTACGACCCGGCGCTCGAACGCGTCGAGCGGCGTGGCCTGGCCGCGCTGCGCCGGCGGCTGCTGGGTGGGCTCACCGGTGACGTCGTGGAGATCGGGGCCGGTACGGGCGCCAACCTCCAGCACTACGGCCCCGGCGTCACCCGCGTCACGGCCGTCGAGCCGTCCGGACCGATGGCGGACCGCCTTCGCCGGCGGGCCGGCACGGTCGCGTTCGAGGTGGCGACGGTCGAGGCGCCGGCGGAACGATTGCCGGTAGCCGACGACAGCGCCGACGCAGTCGTGTCCACACTGGTGCTGTGCTCCGTGCGCGACGTTGCCGTGGCGGTGGCCGAGGCACGCCGGGTGCTGCGCCCCGGCGGCCGGTTCGTGCTGCTCGAGCACGTTGCCGGCACCGGTCGGCTGCTGCGCGTGCAGCGAGCGCTGGAGCCGGTGTGGACGCCGCTGGTCGGCGGCTGCCACCTCACACGCGACCCACGGCCGCAGCTGCTCGCCGCCGGCTTCGACCTCACCGGCGTGAGCGCGACGCGGCTGCCGATGCCGGCGCTGGTCGCCCCCGGTCTCGTCGGTGACGCGGTTGCCCGCTGATCGCCGGGTCCGTCGCCCCGACGTCAGCCGTCGGCGGCCTCGCGAGCCTCGGCACGTCGGTAGACGAGCTCGACCTCGTCGTTGCGGAGCGTGAGCGTCTCCTCGTCGACACGGAAGCCCGTGACCTCCGCGAAGGCCGCGAGGTAGGCGTCCTCGGCGTCCATGACGTCACGGTCGAGGCAGGCCATCTCCGTGCGCGCCACGTCGCCGATGGCCAGGGCGGTGCCGTCCACCTCGACGTCCCGGGCGACGTATCGGTTGCAGACGCTGCCGGTCCAGTCGGTGCCGTCGATGGTCAGCAGCACGTCGACGGTGTCGTTCATGACGACCTCGCCGCGAGGCCCGGCGCCCGAGCGCAACTGCCAGGTGCCGTCGAGCCGGTCCGCGGCCCCGTCGCCCGGCTGGCAGGCGGCTCCGAGCCCGGCGAAGGCGAGCCCCGCCAGGAGCCGTCTGCCCTCCAGCATCTCGGTTCCTCCCTGCATCCGGGCACCGCGTCGAACGTCGCGCGCCCGGCCTCGTTCGAGTGCGTCGCAGGTGTACCGCGTCGGGCGCGGTCAGCGGCGCGGCAGACCCCGGCGGGCGCGGGCGGCCTCGAGGGTGTTCTGCAGCAGCATGGTCACGGTCATCGGGCCGACCCCGCCCGGCACGGGGGTGATGGCACCAGCGACCTGCGACACCGCGTCGTAGTCCACGTCGCCGACGAGCTTGCCGTCGTCGGTGCGGTTGGTCCCGACGTCGATCACGACGGCACCCGGACGGACCATGTCGGCGGTGACGAGCCCGACCCGGCCGACGGCGGCGACGACCACGTCCGCGCTGCGGCACACGGACGCGAGGTCGCGGGTGCGCGAGTGGGCGAGGGTCACCGTCGCGTCGCGCCCCTTCAGGGTCAGCATGTTCGACAGCGGCCGGCCGACGAGGTTCGAGCGGCCCACGATGACGATGTCGGCTCCCACCGTGTCCACGCCCGCGTCGGCCAGGAGTTCGAGCACGCCGTAGGGGGTGCAGGACAGGAAGGTCGGGTCACCGACCGCGAGCCGGCCGGCCGTGTAGGGGTTCAGCGCGTCGACGTCCTTCGCCGGGTCGATCAGTTCCTGCACCGGGCGCGGGTCGAGGTGGTCCGGCAGCGGGAGCTGGACGAGGATGCCGTCGATGGCGTCGTCGGCGTTCAACTCGGCGATCAGGGCCTCGAGGTCCGCCTGGGACGTCTCCGCCGGCAGTTCGACCTGGCGGCTGTGCATCCCGGCCGCCTCGGTGGCCCGGTGCTTCATGCCGACGTACACCTGCGAAGCCGGGTCGGCGCCCACGAGCACGGCCGCCAGGCCCGGCCGGACGCCGTGCTCGGCCGTCAGCCGGGCGACCTCGTCGGCGATGCGCGCCCGCACCCTCTGCGCGAGCGCCTTCCCGTCGATGATGCGTGCGGTCAACAGCGAACCTCGCGGCGGTGGGCGGGATCGAAGGGTGGGCAACGAGCGAGCGTCAGCGAGCGAGACGATCGGGGATGGTGGGCGGGATCGGATCCGAATCAGTGGCGGAAGTGGCGCCGGCCGGTGAACAGCATCGGGATGCCGTGCTCGTCGGCGGCGGCGATCACCTCGTCGTCGCGGACGGAGCCGCCGGGCTGGACGAGGGCGCGGATGCCGGCCGCGGCGGCGGCGTCGGGTCCGTCACGGAAGGGGAAGAACGCGTCGCTGGCGAGCACGCTGCCGACGTGGCGGTCGCCGGCCCGTTCGACGGCGAGGCGGACGCTGTCCACACGGCTCATCTGCCCGGCACCGACGCCGACCACCTGCTGGTCCTTGGCCAGCACGATCGCGTTCGACTTCGCGTGCTTGCAGGCGATCCAGGCGAAGCGCAGGTCGGCGTACGTGGCCTCGTCGGGCTTGGCCTCGGTGACGACGCGCCATTCCTCCCACGGCTCGTCGCCGACGTCGCTGTGCTGGACGAGCAGTCCCCCGCCGACGCTGCGCAGGTTCCAGCCGAACCGCGGTCGGGCGGCCGACGGCATCCGCAGGATCCGGAGGTTGGCCTTGGTGCGCAGCACTTCGAGGGCCTCGTCGTCGAAGCCCGGGGCGACCACCACCTCGGTGAAGACCTCGACGATCCGGCGGGCGGTCGCGGCGTCGACGGGCCGGTTGGCGGCGACGATGCCCCCGAACGCGCTGACGGGGTCGCCCTCCAGCGCGCGGACATAGGCCCGCTCCAGGTCGTCGGCGGTGGCGAAGCCGGCCGGGTTGGTGTGCTTGATGATGGCGACGGCGGGCTCGTCGACGTCGACGGCCAGCCCCCAGGCGGCGTCGGTGTCGAGCAGGTTGTTGTAGGACAGCTCCTTGCCGTGCAGCTGCTCGGCGTCGCCGAGTCCGCCGCCGCCCGGGTGGGCGTAGAACGCGGCCGCCTGGTGCGGGTTCTCGCCGTAGCGCAGGGTCGCGCGGCGGGGCAGGGCCATCCCGAGCTGGGCCGGGAAGGGCTCGTCGCGCTGGAACCAGGCGGCGATCTGGGTGTCGTAGTCGGCGGTGTGCCGGAATGCCTTGGCAGCCAGCTCGCGCTTGAGGGCGTAGGTCAGCGCGCGGGTCTCGCGCAGCTCCTCCAGGACGCGCTCGTAGTCGGTCGGGTCGACCAGCACGCCGACGGAGCCGTGGTTCTTCGCGGCGGCCCGGACCATCGTGGGCCCGCCGATGTCGATCATCTCCACCACGTCGGGGTCGCTGGCGCCGGACGCGACCGTCTCGTGGAACGGGTACAGATTCACGACCACGAGGTCGATCGGGTCGATGCCCAGCTCGGCGAGCTCCGCGACGTGCGCCGGGTCGGTGCGGTCGGCGAGGATCCCGGCGTGCACGTTGGGGTGCAGGGTCTTCACCCGGCCGTCGAGGCACTCGGGGAAGCCGGTGACGTCGGCCACCGAGGTGACCGGCACGCCCGCATCGCGCAGGGTCTGGGCCGTGGAGCCGGTCGAGATCAGCTCGACGTCCAGTTCGTGCAGCTGGCGGGCGAGCTCCGCGACCCCGGTCTTGTCGTAGCAACTGACCAGCGCGCGGCGGACCGGGGTCATGGCCGGCAGGGACAGCGGCGTGTTCACGACGATTCCTCTCGGATGCGCACGGCACGGCCGACGACCTCAAGCCGGTCGTGGCACAGCAGCTTCACGCAGGCGGGCAACAGGGTGTGCTCGACACGCTTGATGCGCTCGTGCAGCGCGTCCTCGTCGTCGTCGGGCCGGATCTCCACCGCCTGCTGGGCGATGATCGGGCCGTGGTCGACCTGCTCGTCGACGAGGTGGACGGTGCAACCGGTGACGCGGACGCCGTACGCCAGCGCGTCGCGCACCGCGTGGGCACCACGGAACGCCGGCAGCAGCGACGGGTGGGTGTTGACCACGCGGTCCGGCCAGCCGGCGAGGAACGCCCCGGACAGGATGCGCATGAAGCCGGCGAGGACCACGACCTCGACCTGGTGTGCCTCCAGGTCGGCGCGCAGCCTCGCTTCCCACGTCGCCCGATCGGGATGGTCCGACAGTTGCCGCACGACCGTCGCGATGCCGCGCTCCTTCGCGCGACCCAGCCCACCGGCGTCCGCGCGGTCGGCCCCGACGACGACCACTTCGCCACCGAACCGCGGGTCGGCGTCGGCCGCGTCGAGCAGGGCCTGCAGGTTGGTCCCGCCCCCGGACACGAGCACACCGAGACGGGCCGGCGGGCGCGACGAACACGACACGTTGGCTCCCGGGACTCGCGCGGCGAGCGGTCGGCACGAAGGCGCCGCGGCGGGCGCCGACCGGTACGCCCCCGTGGCGGGGGCGACGTCGGCGGAGCCTACCGAGTCCGCCGACGGGCGCGTCAGGCGCCGTGACTAGGATTCCGCGCTCGTGCCGTGCGAGCGGAAAGGGACCGGTGCGGGGCGACATCGCGTTGACCGCCCGGCTGCTGTTGCGCGGCACGGGCCTGGCCGGCCTGACCGTGGTCGCCGGCGGCGTCCTGGCGGTCGTGGCCGCGACCCGGCCCTGGTTCCAGGCCACCGCCGAGGTGGCGATGCTCGGCGTGGCGCAGGACCGGGCGGTCGCCACGTTGACGGGCGTCCCGGACACGCTGGCCGGCTGGGTGGCGCTGCTGCTCGGCGTGGTGGCAGTGGTGGTCGGCAGCAGCGTGGCGCTCGACCGGCCGCCGGCGCCGGCCAGGAAGATCCTGGTCGGATGCGCCGCGGCGCTGCTGCTCGTGGCGCTGCTGGCCTGGTTCGGGCCAGTGCCCGCGCTCGCCCGTGTCGCCGGTGCGGAGGCCGACCAGCTGGCGACGCTCGCTGGCCGGCTGCCCGACGGTGTCGAGCTCGAACTGCGCGTCGGTGCCGCGCTCGGGCCGGCCCTGGCCGCCCTGGCGAGCGCGATCGTCGCAATCGGCACGTTCTCGGCCAGGGACCTGTAGTAGGGTCCGCGGCCGTCTCCGGGAGTCCCCGCTTCCCGGCCTGCACGAACGCCCCCGAGACGACGAGGTCCGCGTGCCGCAGGGTTCTGGTCGACGCATGTCTCGTGCCGTCCTCACCGTCGTGACGGCGCTCGCGCTGGGTGCCGCGGGTGTGCTGCCCGCCGCCGCCCAGCCCAGTTCGCAGGAGCTGCGCGGCCAGCAGCAACGCGCGCAGGACCGCCTCGACGAGCTGATGATGCGTGTCGCCGAGGTGGTCGAGGACTACAACGAGGCCAGCGTCGCCCTGGAGGCGGCCGAGGCCGAATTGTTCGCCACGGAGACCGAGCACGCCACCCTCGTCGCCGAGGTCGGCGAGCTCAGCGGGCTGGCCGAGGACCACGTCCGGCGCATCCACAAGCTCGGCCCCAGCCTCGAGTTGTCGTCCATCTTCGTGGCGGGCAACCCGACCGACGCGGGCGCGAAGGCCGCCACGCTGCGCCGGGTGCTGGCCGGGCAGCGGGCCGACCTCGAGGGCCTGGGTGCCGCCCGCGCTGCGATCGCGGCCACCGAGGACCGGCTCGAGGACCAGCGTGCCACGGCCGAGGCTCAGGCCGAGCGGGTCGCCGAACGGCGCGACGAGCTGGAGACGCTCGTCGCCTCGCAGCAGGACGAGATCATGGCCCTCGAGGCCGAGATCGCGGAGGCCGAGGCCCGCGAGGAGGAGGAGCGCCGCCGCCGCGAGGAGGAGCGCCGCCGCCGCGAGGCCGAGGAGCGCGCCCGCCGCGAGGCCGAGGAGCGCGCCCGCCAGGAGGCCGAGGAGCAGGCCCGTCGCGAGGCCCAGGAACGCGAGGCCGCGCAGGCGGAGGAGCAGCAGGCGGCCGCCGAACGCCAGGAGGCGGCGCAGGAGCCGGCGGCCTCGCCGTCGCCCTCCCCCTCGCCGTCACCCTCCCCGTCGCCCTCCCCGTCACCGTCGCCGTCGCCGACGTCCGAGCCGGCACCGGCCCCGTCGGCGCGTCGTTCGGCCCAGGTCGCGGTCGACACGGCCATGGCGCAGGTCGGCAAGCCCTACCAGTGGGGTGGCAGCGGCCCGAACAGCTTCGACTGCTCGGGTCTGACCTCGTTCGCGTGGCGCGCCGCCGGGGTGGAGATCACCCGCACGTCACGGTCGCAGTACGCGGCGACCAAGCGCATCTCGCGCGGTGACCTGCAGCCGGGCGATCTGATCTTCTACGGTCGTTCCGTCAGCTCGATCGGCCACGTGGCGATGTACATCGGTGGCGGCAGCGTCGTGGAGGCGCCCTACACCGGCGCGAACGTCCGCGTCCGGGGCGACGGGTTGGCCCGCAAGGACATCGTCGGCTACGGGCGTCCCTGAGGACCGCCCGGAAGGGCACGCGGTGACCTGGCGCCTGGGCGTCGACGTCGGTGGCACGTTCACCGACCTCGTGCTGGCCGGCGAGACGGGCTGGCGCGTCGCGAAGGTGCCCTCCACCCCGCAGGACCAGGCCACCGGCATCGGTGACGGGCTCGCGCGCCTGGACGTGTCCCCCGGTGACCTCGCCCGCTTCGCGCACGGCACCACCGTGGCGACCAACGCCGTTCTCGAGCGGGCCGGCGCGCGCGTCGTGCTGGTGACCACGGCCGGGTTCGGCGACCTGTTGGCGATCGGCCGGCAGGACCGCCCCCGACTGTACGACCTGGCGGCCCGCCGCCCCGCACCCGTCGTCGAGCGCGACCGGGTCGTCGAGGTGGTCGAACGGGTCGGCAGCGACGCCACGGTGGTCACGCCGTTGGTGGACGACGAGGTCAGACGGGTCGTCCAGGCCGTCGCGGACCTGCGGCCCGAGTCGGTCGCGATCAGCCTGCTGTTCGGCTTCCTCGACGACAGCCACGAACGGCGCCTCGCCGAGGCGCTGGACGACCTCGGCGTGCCCGTCACCCGCGCGTCGGCGCTGCTGCCGGTCTTCCGCGAGGTCGAGCGGACCTCCACCGTCGCCCTGAACGCCTACGTCGCGCCGGTCATGACGCGCTACCTCGGCTCGCTCGAGCGCCGCCTCGGCGACGAGGGGCTGACCGTGCCGGTCGAGGTGATGCGCTCGGGCGGTGGCACCTTCACCGCCCGGGTGGCGTCGCGCGAGCCGGTGCACACCCTGCTGTCGGGGCCGGCCGCCGGCGCGTGGGGCGCCGCGGCCATCGGCGCGCTGGTCGGCGCCGACCGACTGCTGGCACTGGACGTGGGCGGCACCTCGACCGACGTGACGCTGGTGGAGGACGGCCGGCCGACGACCACGGCCGAGGGCAGCATCGACGGGCTGCCGTTCGCGGTGAACGCCACCGACATCCACACGATCGGGGCCGGCGGCGGCTCGTTGGCCTGGCGCGACGACGGTGGGGCGTTGCGGGTGGGACCGCGCTCGGCCGGGGCCGTCCCGGGCCCCGCGTGTTACGGACGCGGCGGTGACCAGCCCACGGTCACGGACGCCAACGTGGTGCTCGGCCGCCTCGATCCCGAGGTCCGGCTCGGCGGTGCGATGCCGCTGCAGCCACGGCTCGCGACGGAAGTCGTTGCCGACCTCGCCAGACAGCTGGGCGTCCCCGCCGAGCGGTGCGCCCAGGGCATCGTGCAGGTCACCGACGCGCAGATGGTCAAGGCGCTGCGGGTCGTCTCGGTCGAGCGGGGGCGCGACCCACGCCGGTTCGACCTCGTCCCGTTCGGCGGCGCCGGGCCGCTGCACCAGGCGGCCCTGGCCCGCGAGCTCGGCTGCCGTCGGGTGCTCGTGCCGCCCAGCCCGGGCGTGTTGTCGGCCCAGGGTCTGCTGGCCGCGCCGGTGACGGTGGATCGCGTGCGCGGCGTGGTGCGGGCGCTGGCGGATCTCCACCGCGACGACGTCGCCGCCGTCTGGGACGAACTCTCCGCCGACGCGCGCCGCGAGGTGGCCGAACAGGACGTGCCCGCCGCCGCCGAACGCCGCACCGCCGACCTGCGCTACCAGGGGCAGGCGTTCGAGCTGGAGGTCGCCGCGGAGCAGCCCGACCTGGCCACGCTCGCGGCCGCCTTCCACCGGGTCCACGAAGAGCGCTACGGCTTCGCGCAGCCCGAGGCACCCGTCGAACTGGTCGCGCTGCGCGTCCGGGTGGAGGGGCCGGCGCCGCCGCTGCCGGTCACGGCGCTCCACGGCGGTGGGGACCAGCAGCACGCCACGGTCGCCCGCCGGCCGGTCGTCGACGACGGCGAACGCGTCGACGCGGCCATCGTGGTCCGCGAGCGGCTCGGGGCCGGGGCGGTCCTGCAGGGGCCGGCCGTGGTCGTCGGCCTCGACGCCACCGTGTGGGTCGCGCCGTGGCAGAGCGGCCTCGTGGAGGAGCACGGGCTGCTCGTGCTTGAGGAACGACCCAGCAACTGACCGCCCACGTCGAGGCAGGAGCCACGGCCATGCCCAACGAGGTCGACCCCATCACCCTCGAGGTGGTGCGCAACGCCCTGGCCGGCATCGCCGAGGAGGCCGGCGCCGCGCTCCGCCGCACCGCCTACTCCCCCAACATCAAGGAGCGCGTGGACTGCTCCACGGCCGTGTTCGACGCGCAGGCGCGGATGGTGGCCCAGGCCGAGCACATCCCGGTCCACCTCGGCTCCATGCCGGCCTCCGTGCACGCGGCGCTGGAGACGTTCGGGGACCTGGCGCCCGGCGACCAGGTGCTCGTCTCCGACCCCTACGCCGGCGGTACGCACCTGCCCGACTGGACCCTGGTGGGGCCGGTCCACGACGACGACGGCCGGCTGCTGGGCTACGCCGCCAACCGGGCCCACCACTCCGACGTCGGCGGCGCCGCGCCCGGGTCCATGCCCGCCGGCGCGACGGAGATCTTCGCCGAGGGCCTGCGCATCCCGCCCGTGAAGCTGTACCGGGCCGGCCACGAGGACCGCGACCTGGTGGCGCTGCTGCTGGCCAACACCCGCACGCCCCACGAGCGCCTCGGCGACCTGCGCGCCCAGGTCGGCGCGAACCGGCTGACCGCCAACCGGCTGCGCGAGTTGGCCGCCGACCTCGGCGCCGACGGGCTGGACGCGGCCGCGGCGGCCACGCTGGACCACGCCGAGCGGGCCGTGCGGGCCTCGCTGGCCGACCTGCCCGACGGCCGCTACCGCTTCGAGGACGTCCTCGACGACGACGGCACCGGCGCCACGGACGTCCCGATCCGGGTCACCGTCACGATCGACGGTGACCGGCTCGTCTGCGACTTCGGCGACAGCGCCGCGCAGGTGCTCGGCAGCGTCAACGCGCCGCGTGCCGTGACGGTGTCCGCGGCCATCTACGCGCTGCGGGCGGTCGCCGCGCCCGACATCCCGGCCAACGACGGCATCACCCGGCCGCTGGAGGTGCGCACCCGCCCCGGCACGGTCGTCGACCCGTTGCCGCCGGCGTCCGTCGCGGCCGGCAACGTGGAGACCTCGCAACGGATCGTGGACGTGCTGCTCGGCGCGCTCGCCCAGGCCGCACCCGAGCGGGTGCCGGCCGCCAGCCAGGGAACGATGAACAACACGCTGCTCGGCGGCGTCGATCCCCGGACGGGCACCCGCTTCACCTACTACGAGACCCTCGCCGGCGGCACCGGTGCCGGCCCGTGGGGCTCGGGGGCGGACGGCACCCACTCGCACATGACCAACACGAAGAACACGCCGGTGGAGGCGTTCGAACTGGCCTACCCGGTGCGGGTGCTCGAGTACGCCCTGCGCGAGGGGTCCGCCGGGAGCGGCCGGCACCGCGGTGGCGCCGGGATCCGGCGGGTGCTGGAGATGCTGACCGACGACGTGACCGCGTCACTACTGACCGAACGGCGGGCCCGCGGCGCCTGGGGGCTGGCCGGCGGCGGTGACGGGGCGCCGGGCCGCAACGTTCACGTGCACGACGGTCGCGAGCAGGCGCTGCCCGCCAAGGTCACCCTGCGGCTGGCGCGTGGCGACCGGCTGGTCGTGGAGACGCCGGGTGGGGGTGGGTACGGCACCTGAGCCCGGCGACGGGGACTGGCCCGCCGTCGCCGGTGGTCAGCGGGTGGGTGCGTAGTGCCATCGGCTACGGGCGAGTTCGGTCCAGATCCCGCGCGAGCCGTCCTCGGTCGGCTGCTGGTAGGAGTACAGCACCGCCCCGTCGACCCGCATCGCCCGGGTGACCTGCCGGTGCACGTTCGCCGGACGGTTGAGGTAGCCGGCCGGGCCCGGCGAGACCCGGACGTCAGTTGCCGCCGCCAGGCCCCGCTCGTAGGCGATCCACTGATCGAACCACGTGCCGTCCGGTGAACGGTGCTGCCGGAAGTAGTTCATGGGGATCACCGCGTCGAGCGCCCCGTCGCGGGCCCACCCGTCCCAGTCCTGCAGCGTGGTGGTGTACGGCGCCGTGCGGGCGAAGCCCTGCCGATCGGGTGTCGCCGGGCCCTCGCCCCAGGAGATGACGGCCGCGGACAAGGTGATGTCCTTGCCGGTGGCGCGGATCGCGTTGCGGGCGGCGTTCACCAGGCGGCGGGTCTGGTCGCGCCGCCACCGCGTCCATTCGGGGTCGTTCGGGACCGGCGTGCCGGTGGCACCGGTGTCGTTGCGGTAGGCGGTCAGGGCGCGGGGGTTGTAGCCGAACTCGCGGCCGTCGTAGCGGACGTAGTCGAGGTGGATGCCGTCGACGTCGTAGTTCCGGGCGAACTCTCCGACGACGTCACCGACATGGTTGCGGACCGCCGGCACCCCGGGATCGAGGTAGTCGGTCCACGTGCCGTCGTGAGAACGCGTCACCCAGCGGTCGGCCACGGGGGCGTTGCGCCCGTGCTGCGTGTAGACCCACCCGGGCGGGGCCGGGAGGTTCGCGTACGCGGGGTGCCAGGTCGGCGCGATCGGGAACCAGGCGTGCACCTCGATGCCGCGGGCGTGCGCGACGCGGATCAGTTCGGCCAGCGCGTCGAAGTCGGGGGCGATGCCCGGATCGGGCGTGCGTGGGAGGACCGAGGAGGTGTAGTAGGCGTCGTGCCGGCGCACCATCTGGGCGATGACCACGTTCGCGTCGGCCGCGGCCAGCTCGTCGACCATCCGCCGGATGCCGGCGGCACTCTTGAGCGTCGGGTCGAACAGGTGCACCCAGGCGCCGCGCCACCGGCTGTGGTAGGCGTCGTTCGCGGTCGGTCGGCGCGTCGGCCGGGTCACCAGGTCGCGGGTCAGCAGCACGTCGGCCGAGCGGGTGACGAAGGCCGCCATCTGCTCGCGCCGCACCGGGTTCTTCGGCTCGTAGGTGGTCGGGCTGGTGCCCTGCGCGATGTCGGCGGCGACGAGGCGTCCGATGTTGTCACGGTGGACGTCGCGTGGGCTGACGTCCGTGAACGGCACCGGGCCCGGGGCAAGGGGCGAGTCGAAACCGAACTGGAAGGTCCGGGCGATGAACGAGGCCATCTGCGCCCGCGTCACGGCGTCCTCGGGGCGGAAGCGGCCGTCCGTGCCGCCCTCGACGATCCGGAGGCTCGCCAGCAGGTCGATGTCCTCTTCGAACACGTGGCCGCGCGTGTCGGGGAAGTCGGCGGACGGCACCTGGTCCGGGGCGTTGCCGGTGTTGCGCAGCAGCCGGGCCAGCATGGCCGAGGTCTGCCCACGCGAGACGTTCGCCGCGGGGTCGAAGCGGGTCGCGGTCCGGCCGTTGACCAGCCCCCACCAGGCGGCGCAGTCGACCGCGTCGCGCAGACCGGACTGGATGGTGTCGGCGAAGCGTGTGGCCGGCACGAGGTGGCTGGCACAGGCGCCGCTGCCGGTCGCCGCGACGGCGGCAGGAGCGGCGGGCAATCCGGCGCCGAGCACCGCGAGCGCCGCGAACAGGGCCAGGAGACGGAGACGCAGCATTGGCCCGACCTCCCCCGAAGGACCACGACCGTTGTATCTCCGGACGCGCCTCGAGGTGTCGGTTTCGCACGTTCTCGCCCGAGTCGGCCACGTGCCGGCCGGTCACGAGCAGCGGCCGCACGAGCCGGCCGCGTGGCCCTCCTAGGGGCTCTCCTCGAGGGCCTCCTGGGCCACCCGCTGGGCCTCCTCGAGCCGCTGCGCGTCCACGTAGATGCGCGTCCCCCAGTCCCCCGCCGACAGGACCCGGGTGAACCGCCCCGAGGTCTTGTGCCACCACAAGATGCCGGCCCGCTCCAGGGCACCGGCGACGCGTTCGGCGTTCTCGTCGGTGAACTGCCCGAGTTGCACGGTGCGGACGTCGGCCACCTGCTGGCTCCCTGGTCGCGGGCGACGACGGTGACGGTAGCGGGGGGACGTCCTTGACGGACCCGGGTGCCTCGGCAAGGGTTCGCGCTCGCGCGGCGCACCCTCGGGCCGGCGCGACCGTGGGGAGCGGGACATGACGGACGGGGCCGGCGTGCGATCGCTGTCGCGCGGGACCTACCTCGGCTACGGCGTCGGTTCCGTCGGGACCGGCATCTTCTCCACCGTGCCGGGCCTGTTGCTGCTGACCTTCCTGGTCCGACAGTTGCAGGTGCCGGCGGCCCTGGCGGGGCTGGTGATCCTGGTGCCGCGACTGTGGGACGTCGTGACCGATCCGTTCGTCGGTTCGCTGTCGGACCGCACCCGCGGCCGGTGGGGGCCGCGCCGGCCGTGGCTGCTGGCCGGAGCGCTGACGCTGCCGGTGGCCTTCGCGCTGCTGTTCCGTGTCCCGGAGCTGTCGGGGCGGTCCGCTGCCTGGTACGTGCTGGGCGTCTACGTACTCGGCACGACCGCCTTCACCGTCTTCCAGGTCCCCTACGTGGCGATGCCGGCGGAGATGACGCAGGACTACCACGAGCGCACCACCATCATCTCCTGGCGGATCGCGCTGCTGACCGTCGGGATCCTGGTCGCCGGTGGGCTGGCACCGGAGATCGTGGCCGCCGGGGGCGGTGGGCGCGACGGGTACGCACTCATGGGCCTGGCCGTCGGCGCCGTGTTGTTCGTGGCGCTGTCGGCGTGCTTCCTCGGCACCCGCCGGGCCCCGGTCATCGAGCCGGTCGAGGCAACGGCGCCCTTCCGCGCGCAACTGCGGGCGGCCGCCGGAAACCGCGCGTTCTTCGTGCTGCTCGGCTGCTTCGTCGTCCAGGCGCTGGGGATCGGTGCGATGCTGGCCGGCGTCGACTTCTTCGCGGCGTACGTGCTCGGGGATGCGGGCCAGACCTCGATCCTGTTCGCGTGCCTCGTGGGGCCGGCACTGGTGACCATGCCGCTGTGGACGTGGGTCGGCCGCCGCTTCGGCAAGCGCACCGGCTACGTGGCGTGCTCGACGGTGTTCGCCCTGGGCGGCCTGTCGCTCGTGACGGCGTCGCCCGACCGGCTGTGGCTGGTGTACATGCAGGTGTTCGTGATGGGGACCGCGTACGCCGGCACGCAACTGTTCCCCTTCGCGATGCTCCCGGACGCCATCAGCCTCGACACCGCCCGCACCGGCCTGCACCGCGCCGGTGCCTTCACCGGCATCTGGACGGCCGGCGAGAAGGGCGGCATGGCGATCGGGCCCGCCCTCTACGCGCTGATCCTGGCGGCGACCGGCTTCCTGGAGACGGAGGGCGGCACGATCGTCCAGCAGCCGGCGTCGGCGCTGACCGGCGTGCTGGTCGGCTTCACGGTCGTGCCCGCGCTGCTGGTGCTCGGCGGGCTGGTCTTCCTGCGCCGCTACGACCTCGACGCGGCCACGGTCGCGGGCTTCGCCGACGCGACGGCGCCGCCCGTGGCCCCGGCGATCGCGCCGCTGCCGGCCCCACCTGCCGACGACACGCCGCCACTCGAACAGGATGCGCCATGACGCTGCCCACCTCCGGCCTACCCCGCGAGGACGTCTTCGCGCGGCTGGCCGACATCCGAGCGCACGACCTCGACACCCGCGGTGGGCGCACCTGGGCCTACGTCTACGACAGCGGCCGCGCCGAGGTCGACGAGGTCGCCGGACAGGCCTACCTCGCGTTCCTCCACGAGAACGGGCTGGACCCGACCGTGTTCCCCAGCGTCCTGCACCTGGAGAACGACGTGGTCGCGATCGCGGCGGCGCACCTCGGCGGCGACGAACACACCGTCGGCAGCTTCACCAGCGGCGGAACGGAGAGCTGCATGCTCGCCGTCAAGGCCGCCCGCGACCGGTTCCGCGAGCGTCATGGGGCCGGGCGGACACGGATCGTGCTGCCCGACACCGCCCACGCGGCGTTCTCCAAGGCCGCCCACTACTTCGACCTCGAGGAGGTGCGGGTGCCGGTCGACCCCGTGACGTTCCGGGCCGACGTCGACGCGGTCGCCGGAGCGATCGACGCGCGCACCGCCATCGTGGTGGGGTCCGCACCGCAGTACGCCCACGGGGTCGTCGACCCGATCGAGGAACTGGCGTCGGTGACGGCACAGCGGGACGTCTGGTTCCACGTCGACGCGTGCATCGGCGGCTGGCTGCTGCCCTACGCGCGCCGCCTGGGGGTCGAGGTGCCGGCGTTCGACTTCACGGTGCCCGGCGTGACCTCGATGTCGATGGATCTGCACAAGTACGCCTACTGCCCCAAGGGCGCGTCGGTGGTGCTGTACCGCGACGCGGAGCTGCGCCGCCACCAGCTGTACGCGTGCGCGGACTGGTCGGGCTACACGGTCATCAACACCACGATGCAGTCGACGAAGTCCGCCGGGCCGCTGGCAGCGGCGTGGGCGACGCTCCACTTCGTCGGTGACGACGGCTACCTCGACATCGCCCGCCGTACGCAGCAGGCCACGCGACGGCTGGTCGACGGCATCGCCGTGATCGACGGGCTGGAGGTGCTGGGCGACCCGCCGATGAGCCTCGTCGCCGCGCAGGCGCCCGACTTCAGCGTCTTCGAGGTCGTCGACGAGATGAAGCGGCGCGGCTGGTACGTGCAACCGCAGCTCGCACACCGCGGGTCGCCGGCCAACGTGCACTTCTCCGTCACGGCCAGCTCGGCGGACGTGGTCGACGCCATGCTCGACGACCTGGCCGCGTCGTGCGAGGCGGCACGCCGCATCGAGGTGGGCGACGACACGCGCCAGTTCCTCGCGGCGTTGAGCGGGCTGGACCCGGACGCGTTCACGCCCGAGATGTACGCCGGGATGCTGCAGGCCGCCGGCCTGGGCGGTCGGGACGGCTCCGGCGGTGGTGTTGGTCTGCCCGAGGACATGGCGTCGATCAACGCGATGCTGAACGCGCTGCCGCCGGCGCTGCGCGAGAAGCTGCTGGTGGCGTTCCTGAATGAGCTGTTCCGTCCGGCCGCACCGGCGCCGGCGCCGGCAGGCTGACGGGAGCTACCGTCGCGGCCACTCCTCGACCCAGGCGCTCCCATGCTGGTACGGCTGCTCGCGACCGACGACGTGCGGCTGGTCGCGGACCCGGTGGAGACGTGGTGGGACGTGGTCGGCGGTGCGCTGGCCGGCGCGGTACCGCTGATCGTCGTCGCCGTGCTCGGCCTGCTGGTGTGGCGCTCGTTCACACGCTCGCGCGACTACCAGCGCCGGGTGCTGGACGACCCCGACGGCCGACGCGGCCGGGGACCCGACCCGGACGGTGCGGCCTGATCGCCTGAGCGGGGACCCGCCCTAGAGTCGAGCTTCCGACGCACGGTCGGCCCAGCGTCGCACCCGTGCGTCATTGGCTCGACCGTGCAGCGCTACCTCGACACGGACGGGCCGCTGAGCGTGACGCGCTGCGACGGTGGGCTCGCGGCCAGGGGTCAGCCGTGCACGGCCGAGGCGCTGCGGCGGTGCTCGGCCAGCGCGGGCGCGTCCGGCCGGCACGCGAGCACGTACATCGCGTGGCTCCACGTCAGCGGCACGATCCACGCCGGCCGGCCGGTCGCGGCGTCCACCTGCTCGGGCAGCAGCTGGGTCGAGGTGGCACTCCGCAGCGCGTACGCCAGACCGTCGGCGGGTTCGGCCGCGCCCGGTGCCCGCTGGACCAGCCCGAGCCACAGCGTCGTTAGGACCCACGGGTTGCCGTCGCGGTAGCGGTCGTCGGTGTAGCGGACGATCCCGCCGTCCGGGGCCCGCAGCTGCTCGTCGACGGCGGCGATCGTCGCGGCCATGCGCGGCTCGGTCGCGTCGAACACCCCGAACGGGTAGGCCAGCCCCAGCAGCGACACGTCGACGGTGGCGTCGAACGGGTCGACCGAGCCGACCGGGTGCTGGGCGTGCGTCGGCAGCAGCCCGTAGCAGTCCGGAACCGGATCACCGGCCTTGTCCTTGCGCGCGAGGCGGATCGAGCGCAGGTAGTGGCCATGTTCCTCCGACCACAGGTGCGTCTGGATCCCGTCCCTGACGCGCGCAGCCGCGGCCTCCCAACCCTGCCCACGATCGGCGTGGCCGGCCTGGCGGGCGATCGAGGCGGCCGCCTGCAAACCCGCCCAGGTGGCCGCGGCGGTGTAGGCGTGCAGGCCGACCCGCTCCTCCCACAGGTCCATGGAGGGTGCCGGCAGGCCGGTGACCGGGTCGAGGACCCGGACGAGCGCGTCCGCGCCGCGCTCGACCGACGGCCACAGCAGCGCGTCCAGGCCGTCGGCGTCCAACGTCGCCAGCGCCTCCCCGTAGGCGAACAGCACGGCCCCGGTCTCGTCGAGCTGCGTCCCCCACGACGGGGCGAGGCTGCCGTCGGTCCAGTTGCGCTGCAACCACAGCCCGTCGGCGCCCTGGGCCCGGACCAGCCATTGCAGCGCCGGCACTGCGAGATCGTCCCGCCCGGCCGACAGCTGCGCCAGCAGGATGAAGGCGAGGTCACGCGCCCAGACGTAGCCGTACCCGCCGGAGCGGGCGAACCACGGGTCCTGCTCGGGGGCGGCGATGACCCCACCCGTCGCCCGGTCGGCGACCATGCCGAACACCAGCTGCGAGCGGCGCTCCAGCCCTGCCAGGGCGCCGTCCACCAGCACGGGGATCGTCGCCAGGGCCTCGGCGTCGGCCGCCCGGCGTGCCGCCAGCTGCGCCGTGTGCTCACCGTTGGCGGCGGCCACCGCCAGCTCGATGGCCTGCGCGTGCGTGTCGGCGACGGCGATGGCGACGCTCACCTCGGCATGTTCGGCGTCGGCGACCAGCGCGCCCTCCACCTCGCCGTGGACGACGCCGCTGCCACGCAAGCGGCCGGCCTGCAGGTCGGCGAGCAGGTCGTCACCGTTCTGCAGCTCGCCGAGCGTGCCGGTCGCCGGCACGTTCATCGCCACCGCCAGCACGCGGTCGCGCCGGTGCAGCACCAGCGCCCCGGCCACCGGGTCGAGGTAGCCGCCACCGCCCTGCGCCTGGCCGGCCAGCTCCGGCCGCACCACGACCGCCAGCCGGCCGCGAAGCCCACGGACCTGCCGCACCAGCACCGGCCCGTCGACGGTGACGTGGTCGGTGACGACCACCTCGCCGTCGCCGACGACCGTGGTCTCCAGCACGCTGGTGTCGTCGAGGTAGCGCTGCCGGTGCCGGGCCTGGTCGTCGTCCAACCAGCGCAGCCCGTCCTCCTCGACGCCGGCCAGCCGCAGCAGGCCGAGGTGCGGGTCGTGGTCGACGTGCGGCCACCACAGCTGCTCGAGTTCACCGCGGGCGGACAGGGTGACCAGCAGGGCGCCGTCGCCGAGCACGGCGTTGGGGAACAGGTCACGTCGGGTGTAGCGCGTCATCGGCGGGGAACCTCGAGGGGCGGGTAGGAAGTCGGGGGAAGCCGCCAGACGCGTGCGACCGACCCGTCTCCGCCCGGGAGGCGCAGACGGCCGGCGGAGGCGGCCAGCGGGGGGTGGTCGAGCAAGGCCGGCGCGGCATCACCGTCGGCGAGGTGGAGCAGCGGGGCGTCGAGGTCGACCGGGTCGACGGCGGCGCGCGTGAGCTGGACCAGGACCCGCTCGTCGGGGTGCTCGCGCAGGTAGACGAGCTGGTCCTCGTCGGTGACGACCCAGCGCAGCCCACCGCGGCGCAGCGCCACCGACGCGCGGCGCAGGTGCACGAGCCGGGTCACGAACGCGAGCGTGTCCTGGTCCCAACGCTCCGGACGGTCCCACGGCATCGGGGCACGGCCGGCCTCGTTGCTGTCGCCACCGAGGCCGAGCTCGTCGCCGTAGTAGACCGACGGCACGCCGGGGAACGTCAGCATCCAGGCCAGCCCGACGTGGCGCCGGGCACGGTCCCCGGCCACCGCTGCCCACCGGGCGGTGTCGTGCGAGCCGAGCAGCGACAACGAGTGCACGACGCTGCGCCACGGCAGCTGCCCACGTACCAGGTCGAGGCCGCGGGCGACCGCCGCCCCGCCCCGCCGGGCGAGCGGGACCGGCATGCCGAGCGCGTCGACGGAGCGCTGCGGGTCCTGGAGCCAGCTCCACGCGGCGCGGGTGAAGCCGAGGTAGTCCATGGTGCCGTGCCAGCCGGCGCCCTGGAGGTCGCCCGTGGCGTCATGGCAGTGCTCGGCGAGTAGGTAGACGTCGGTGCCCCGGGCCTCGTGCATCGTGGCCAGCAGGGTGCGTTGCAGCTCGGCGGCCAGGTCCAGCGCGCCGGAGCGGCCGGCGACGTTGGCGGCGTCGACCCGCCAGCCGTCGAGCAGGAACGGCTCGCGCAGCCAACGGGCGGCGACCGAGTCGGGCCCTTCGTAGAGGTGGCGGCGCAGCGCGGAACTGCGGTGGTCGAACTTCGGCAGGCTCGGCACGCCCGCCCACGCCTGCGCCCGGCCGCCGGGGCGGTCGTGCCACAGGTAGTAGCCGGCCTCCTCGCCGTCCGGGTGGGCGCGCGCGGCGCGGAACCACGGATGCTGGTCACCGGAGTGGTTGAGGGTCAGGTCGCCGATCAGCCGCAGCCCGTTGGCGTGCAGCGCGGCAGACAGTTCGGCCAGCGCCTCGTCGCCACCCAGCAGTGGGTCGACGGTCGTGAAGTCCGATGCGCAGTAGCGGTGGTTCTCCGGCGCCGGGAACACCGGGTTGAGGTAGACGCCGGTGACGCCCAGGCGCAGCAGGTGGTCCAGCCGTTTGGTGACGCCCAGCAGGTCGCCGCCGTACAGCTGGCGCATCGACGACGGGAAGGTGGTCGCGACGGGCTCGTCCCACGCGGCCGGTTCCGCCCACGCGGGCCAGTCGACGCGCTCGGCGCCGCGGGCGAAGCGGTCGGGGAAGATCTGGTAGAGCACCTGGTCGGCGGCCCACGCGGGCGGGGGTGGGGTGGCGACCAGCGCGAAGTCCCAGGCGTCGGCCACCTCGTGGTCGACCACGCCCACCTGCGTCAACCAGCGCTGGCCGCCGGACCCGTGCAGCAGGAACCGGTACCGCGAGGTGGGGTTGACCACCTCGACGTCGGCCTCCCACAGGTCGACCGCTGCGCCCCGCAGGACCCGCCGGGCGGGCGCGAAGGCCGGCTCGGTGTCCGGCGTGGTCCGGACGTGGACCTCGTCGACGCCGGCGCCGTGCGGCACCTCGACACGGACACGGACGCGCTCACCCAGCGTCGGCACGGGCGCGGCGTGGGCCGGGTCCGTGCCGACGTGGTGGGCGGAGCCGCCGTGGTGCGGCTGGTGGAGCAGACCGGACAAGGTCAGCCCTTGACCGAGCCGCTGGTCAGGCCCGACACGATCCAGCGCTGCCCGAACAGGAACAGCAGCAGCGTCGGCAGCGAGCCGATCAGCGCGCCCGCCGTGAAGGGCCCCCACTGCTGGCCGTAGTTCTGGTCGATGAAGCGGTAGAGGCCGGTCGCCAGGGTCTGGTTGCCGTCGTCCTGTCCCAGCAGGATGCTGGCGAGGATGAACTCGTTGAACAGGAAGATGAACGACAACAGCCCGGCCACGACCAGGATCGGGGCGGACAGCGGCAGGATGATCTTCACGAAGATCTGCCCGTGGGTGGCCCCGTCGACGCGCGCGGACTCGTCGAGGTCGGTCGGGACCGTGTCGAAGAAGCCCTTCATCAGCCAGGTGTTCGTGCCCAGCGCCCCGCCGAGATAGACGAGGAACAGCCCGAGCTGCGTGCCGAAACCGATGGCCGGGAAGTAGGTCCGGACGTTGACGAGGAACAGGAAGATCGCGACGTTGGCCAGCAGCTGCGGGAACATCTGCACGAGCAGGATCGTCAGCAGCCCGACCCGCCGGCCCTTGAACCGCAGCCGCGAGAACGCGTAGGCGGCCATCGCCGACAGCATCATGTTGGCCAGCGCCGCGCCGCCGGCGATCTTCAGCGAGTTGCCCAGCCACGTCCAGTACGGCGTGACCTCGAAGAGCCGGGTGTAGTTTGCGGTCGTCACCTCGCGCGGGATCAGCTGGCTGCCCTGCAGGGTCGCCGTCGGCGACACGGAGGCGAGCAGCACGAAGTAGACCGGCATCAGCGCGAACGCCACCGCCACCAGGGCCACGAGGTAGCGCCAGCCGAGCTGCTTGAACCACCGCACGCCCTTGGGTGCGGGCGCGTACGCGGTGCGGCCCGGAGCGTCCCTGACGGCGGCGTGGTCGGTGGCCGGGACCGGCAGCGGCACGGGGTCGGCGGCCATCAGTTGATCTCCTCGAGCACCGCGGTGCGCTTGAAGCCGATGTAGCTGAACACCGCCACCAGGACGAAGATGATCGAGGACACCGCCGCCGCCAGACCGAAGTCCTGGCCCCTGCCGCTCTCGAACGCCAGCCGGTAGCTGTAGCTGATGAGGATGTCGGTGTGACCGGCCGGCGTCGGCGTACCACCGATCGGCGGCCCGCCGCCGGTCAGCAGGTAGACGACGTTGAAGTTGTTGAAGTTGAAGGCGAACGAGGCGATCAGCAGCGGCCCGACCGCGACCAGCAGCAGCGGCAGCGTGACGTTGCGGAACGCCTGCCAGCCGGACGCGCCGTCGACCCGGGCCGCCTCGGTGAGGTCGGACGGGATCGCCTGCAACGCGCCGGTGTTGATCAGGAACATGTAACCGAAGCCCAGCCACAGGTTCACCAGCAGGATGGAGAACTTCGGCAGCGCCCCGGCGAACGCCTGGCTCGACAGCCACGGCACGGACCAGTCGAACATCCGGTTGATCGGCCCGAACGACTGGTTCAGCAGGCCGCGCCAGATCAGCGCCGTCATGAACGACGGCAGCGCGTAGGGGATGATCAGCAGCGAGCGCGTGAACCGGCGCCCCTTGATGCGCGGGTCGTTGAGTGCCATGGCCAGCGCCAGGCCCATCACGAAGGTCGTGAGCATCGACAGGAACGCGAAGGCGAACGTCCACACGAACACGCGCAGGAACGGTCCCCGGATCGCCGGCGAGGTCAGCACCTGCTGGTAGTTCGTGAAGCCGACCACGTCGCGGAACCCTGGCCGCAGCGTGGAGCCGTCCTCGGCCGTGTACGTCCCCATCACCGGCTCGTAGACCAGGCCGGTGGTGGTGTCGAGGATGGTGCCGGTGCCCTCGTCGTACTCCAGCGCCGTCACCGAGACCGCGGCCGTGGTGAAGGTCTGGACGGTGATGGCGTCGGCGGCCGCGCCCTCCTCGAGGTCGGCGGCGTCGGCGTCGGTGATGGGTACGGAGAAGGCGAGGACCTCGTCCTCGCGCTGCTGCGCCTCGCCGAGCGTGAGCGGCCGGAACCGCTCACGGACGGTGATGTCGCGGCCTTCGCCGGCCACGTCGGCGTCGGTCAGCGGCTCCAGGCCGGCCTCCGTGCCGAGGAAGACGTCCCCGTCGGGATCGGTCAGCAGCAACGCCAGGGTGCCGTCGGCGTCGTCCACCAGCGGGGTCGAACGGAACCGGGTGGCGTCCTCCGGGACCCGCGTCGAGGTGGCCAGGATGCGGCCGACCGCCTGCTCCTGGGTCAGCACGTTGCCCGTGCCGTAGTTCGTGAAGCCGATGTAGGCGGTGTACAGGACCGGGTAGACCTGGAACACCAGCAACGCGATCGTGCCCGGGATCAGGAACTTCAGCGGCAGCGTGCGCTTGGACAGGTAGACCACGTCGATCGCGATGGTGGCGATCAGCACCACGGCCAGCGGCGTCCAGGCGCGGGCCGGGAGCAGCGTCGACACGGCGTACAGGCCCATGCCGTTGACGACGCCGAGGAAGACGAGCTTGCCGAACAGTCCGATCAGGCTGTTGGAGCCGAGGCGGGCGGCGAGACGGTCGGCGAAGGACTCGCGGGCGGGCCGTCGACCGTTCGGCCCCCCGGCGGGCCGGGGGGCGGTGCCCGCCCCCCGGCCTGCGGTCTGTTGCGTGCTCATCGACGCGGCATGACGCGGGTCAGCCGGCGTCGATGGCGGTGCGGATCTGGTCCGCCGCCTCCTGGAACGCCGCCTCGGGGTCGTTGCCCGAGAAGATGTTCTGGTAGGCCGCCGTCCAGGCCTCCCACACCGCGCCCATCTCCGGGATGGCCGGCATCGGGCGCCCGGTCTCACCGGCGGCGCCGAAGCCCGCGATGACCGGGTCGTCCTGGACGGACTCGAAGGCGCTCACCAGCGCCGGCGGGCGGCCACCGGCCTCGTACAGCTCGAGCTGGACCTCCTCCTGGCCGAGGTAGTCGAGGACGAAGGTGGTGGCGGCGAGGCTGTTCTCCGCGAAGGCGGACACCATGACGCCCTGCACGCCGACGAACGGGCCGGGGTCGTTGCCGTCGACCTGCGGCAGCGGCTCCACCTCGAAGTCGACGTCACCGAAGTCGCCCAGGGCCCACGGGCCGGTGATGGCGAACGGGGCGCGACCGGAGCCGAAGGTGTCGATCATGACGTCGTAGGTGACGTCGGAGTTGACGACGCCCTGGTCGGCGAGCTCACCGAAGATCTCGGCGGCGCGCAGGCCACCCTCGGAGTCGATGCCGACGTCGTCGGCGTCGTACGAGCCGGCGTCGTCCTGACCGAACACGTAGCCGCCCGCGCCGGTCACGACCCAGTAGTTGTGGAACGGGTCACCCGGGTCCTGCTGCCACGCGACCGGCAGGTCGGCGTCGCCGGCCTCGACCGCGGCCAGGCCGACCTCGACCATGTCCTCGAGCGTCTCGGCCGGCTCCGGGGCCAGCTCGGTGTTGCGCACCAGCGCGATGTTCTCGATCGAGTACGGCAGGCCGTAGTTGGTGCCGTCGTAGTTGAACGCCTGGACGGCGACGTCGAGGTACTCGCCCTCCGCGCCACCGAGGTCGAGCGGCTCGACGACGCCGTTCTCCGCCAGCTCACCGAGCCAGTCGTGCGCGCCGATGAAGACGTCCGGGCCCTGGCCCGCGGGGCCCTGGACCGAGACGAGGTCACGGATCTGGTCGAAGGGGACCTCCTGCACCGCGACGCTGATGCCCTCGGCCTGGCCGAACTCCTCGGCGAGCGGCTCCAGGATCGGGGCGCGGGTGTCGTCGGCCCAGATCACGAGGTCGGCGTCGGCGCGGGCGATCTCCTCGCCCTCGTCACCCTCGGCCGGCTCTTCTTCGGCCGGCTCTTCCTCGGCGGGTTCCTCCTCGACGGGCTCCGCGGGCTCTTCGGCCGTGGGCTCGTCGGTGGGCTCCTCGGCGGCCTGTTCCGTCCCGCCGCAGGCGGTCAGGACGAGCGCTGCGGTCGGGACGACCGCCAGCCACTTCCTCCAGCTGGTCATGCTTGGTATCTCCCCTGAGACGGGCCGGGATGGCCGGGGCACCGTGCACCGCCCTCTCCCTGCGTGGCGCGACAATAGCAAGAAGTTGCAACCAGTTGCCCAATTTTTCGAAAAGTCTTCCACGGGCGGTGGCCGATGGTCTAGAGTCGCCGCCGTGAAACCACGTCTTCGCCATGTGGCGGACCTCGCCGGGGTCAGCCAGGCAACCGTCAGCCGCGTCCTCAACGGCAAGCCGGGCGTCTCCGAGACGACCCGGCGTGAAGTGCTGCGCGCGCTCAACCAACTCGGCTACGAGCCCGTAGGCGTGGCCCGCGCGCGTCGTCGCGGCCTGGTCGGCCTGATCGTGCCGGAGCTGGACAACCCGGTGTTCCCGCGGTTCGCGCAGGCCCTGGAGTCGCGGCTCGCGGGCGAGGGGCTGACCACCGTGCTGTGCACGTCCACCCCCGCCGGCATGGTGGAGTCCGACTACCTCGACGTCCTGCTCGACCATGCGGTGGCGGGTGTCGTGATCGTGTCGGGGCTGGGCGCGGACACCACCGCCCACGACGACCACGGCCGCTACCTCGACCTGCTCGCCCGCGGTGTCGCCACGGTGCTCGTCAACGGCCGGCCGCAGGGGCTGGAGGTGCCCAGCGTCACCGTGGACCACCGGGCCGCCGCCCAGCAGGGTGTCGCCCACCTCGCCGCGCTCGGCCACCGCCGGATCGGCCTGGCGGTCGGGCCTCGGCGCTACCTGCCCAGCATCGAGCTCGCCGAGGGCTACCGGCGGGGGCTGGCCGAGGCCGGCCTTCCGACCGAGCTGGTCAGCGAGACCCTCTACGGCATCGAGGGTGGCCACGCCGCCGCGACGCAGCTGCTCGCCCGGGGGGCGACCGGCATCGTGTGCGGCAGCGACCTGATGGCGCTGGGCGCGATCCGCGCCGTGCGCGAGGCGGGGCTGCAGGTCCCGGCCGACGTGTCGGTCATCGGTTTCGACGACGCGGGCCCCAACCCCTACGTGCACCCGCCGCTGACATCGGTGCAGCAGCCGTTCGAGGCGATGGCGCAGGCGGCCGTCCAGCTGTTGAACGAGCAGCCGGTCGAGGACGGCCCGATGCCGGAGCTGCGTTTCCGCCCGGAGCTGGTCGTGCGTGCCTCGACCGGTCCGGCCCGGGTCGTCGCCCAGCAACCCGCCGGCGCCTGAGCGAGTCGTGACGCCCCTGTGTGTTGCGTTCGGAAGAAGTCGCGCTGCGTCCGTGGCGTAATGGCGGTTGCCGCCCTGTTGGTCACGCGTCCATGTGCCAGCGCGCCCACCCACTCCCTGACGATGGCCAGGTTTCGAGCATGCCGACTGCGGGGGCGAACCGCGCGTCCGCCCACTCCCTGAGCATGGCCAGGTTCCCGGCGTGGCGACGTCCGGGCCGGACCGCGCGCCAAACCGTCGGGCACGAGGTCGGACGAGCGACGCACGGTCGGCCCAGCGGGGCACCGGTGCGTCGGTGGCTCGACCATGCGTCACCGGCTCGACATCGAGGTTGCCGCGACCTTCCCCCGGGCTGTGTGACGCGCGCACCGCTCTGTAACGCCAGACACGCATCAGTGCTGATCTGGCGTCACACCGACGCGTTGACGTCGCAGGTCAACACGCCCGTTGCCGGGCGGCCGCTCAGCGACCTTTTCCCAACGCATCACACGGGCGTGACGGCCGTCAGTGGCCGATGGCGCCGCCCTCGCAGCGCGGGTCGCTGCCGGCCTCGTAGCCGCCGTGCACGACGCGGATCGCGTGGGCGTGACCGGCGTGGTGGGCACGGGCGGGCAGTTGCGTCACGGTGTGGCCGCGCCGGCGCAGTCCGGCCGCGATCATCGGATCCAGGTCGGCCTCGACGGCGACGGAGCCGTCGGCCACCTCGACGACGAAGCGCGGCGCCGACACCGCCGTCTGCGGGTCGGCGTGCCGGTCGAGCAGCTCGCCGAGCACCTGCACGTGGATCTGGGCCTGCGCGTCGCCGCCCATCGTGCCGAACACGTAGGCCGGCGCGCCGTCCCGCAGCGCCAGGGCGGGGATGAGCGTGTGCAGTGGCTGCTTGCCGGGCCCGATCGCGTTCGGGTCGGTCGGGTCGAGGCTGAAGTGAGCACCCCGGTCGTGCAGCCCGATGCCGGTGCCGGGCACGACCACGCCCGACCCGAACCCTACGAAGTTCGACTGGATCAGGCTCACGAGCAGGCCGTCACGGTCGGCCGTGCACAGGTAGGCGGTGCCGCCGGCGGCCGGGCGTGCCGGCGGCCAGTCCCCGGCCCGCTCGAAGTCGATCGCCTTGGCCATCGCGTCGAGGCGGGCCGGGGCGAGCAGGTCGTCGACCCCCACGCGCATGTGGTGCGGGTCGCCCACGTATTGTTCACGGTCGGCCAGCGCGGCGCGGATGGCCTCGACCTGCAGATGGGCGGCGACGGCGGGGTCCTCCGGCAACGCGTGGCCGAGGCGCTCCAGCAGGCTCAGCGCCGTCAGCGCCGTGACCCCCTGGGTCGGCGGTGGCAGTTCGAGGATCTCCAGGCCGCGGTAGTCGGCGGCGATCGGTTCGACCTGCCGCACCCGGTGCGCCGCGAGGTCCTGGGCGCTCATCGTGGAGCCGTGCCGCTGGAGCACCTCGACGATCGCGTCGGCGATACGGCCGCCGTAGAAACCGGCCGGACCGTCGTCGGCGATGGTGCGCAGCGTCGCCGCGAGGTCGTGCTGCACGAAGCGGCGCCCCGCCTCCATCTGCCCGTAGTGGTCCGCCCAGCCGGGCTGGTCGCCCAGGCGCGCCCGGGCCCGCTGCGGGTACTCGGCCCCGTGCGGGCTGAGCAGGAACCCTTCCTCGGCGAGCCGGACCGCCTCGCGCGCCACCTCGCCGAAGGAGCGGCTGCCGAACCGCTGCAACAGGTCGAACCAGCCCGCCACGGCACCGGGCACGGTGACGGGCAGGGCGCCGAACGTCGGCATCCCGTCGGTGCCCGGCATGGAGACCGTCGGGTCGCCGTGTCCGGCCTCGATGGCGTCGCGGATCGTCTCCGGGGTCGCACCGCGCGGTGCGGCGCCCACGCTGACGACCCCGTTGGCCTGCCCGTCCCAGACGATCGCGAGCAGGTCGCCGCCGACACCGCAGTGGTAGGGCGTCACGACGGCGAGCACCAGGTTCGCGGCCACAGCCGCGTCGACCGCGTTGCCGCCATCCGCGAGGACACGCGCGCCGGCACTGGAGGCGAGGTGGTGCGGGCTCGCCACGACACCGTGCGGGAACCACCGTGCGGTCACGTCGTCACCTCGTCATCGCCGGATCGGGGTCGGGCTCCCGGCGGCCGCGCGGCGGCCACCGGGGCGCGTCACCCTAGGCTGCGGCGGGCACGACCGGGAGCGACGGTGGGCGCGGGCAGGAGCACGGCGCAGCGGCTGGCCGAGCCGGCCGACGAGGCCACGCGGCAGGCGCTGGCGTTCGCGCTGCGCCGCGAGGTCGCGGGCGAGGTGCGCTTCGACCCCGGCAGCCGCCACCTGTTCGCGACCGACGCGTCCAACTACCGCCACGTGCCGTTGGGGGTCGTGACGCCGCGCCACGCCGACGACGTGGCGGCGACCCTCGCCGTCTGCCGTGACGCCGGGGTGCCGGTCACGATGCGCGGTGCCGGGACGTCGCTGGCCGGCCAGGCCACCAACACCGGCGTGGTGCTGGACGTGTCGCGCCACCTGGACCGGATCGAATGGGTCGACCCGGACGCGCGGCTCGCCCGCGTCGAGCCGGGCGTCGTGCTGGCCGCGCTGCAGGCGGCCGCCGCGCCGCACGGGCTGGCCTTCGGGCCCGATCCGTCGACGGCGGACCGCTGCACGCTGGGCGGGATGATCGGCAACGACGCCTGTGGACCCCACTCGCTGACGGCCGGCCGGACCGTGCACCAGGTGGAGGCGCTGGACGTGCTGCTCGCCGACGGCACGCGCGTCGAGGTGGCGTCGTGCGCACCGGACGACGCGCGGCGGCTGGCGGCCGAGGACGGGCCCATGGCCGCCCGCTGGCACGGGCTGCTGTCGCTTCGCGACGAGGTCGCCGGGCTGGTCCGCGACCGCTTCCCGCGTGTCCCACGCCGCGTGTCGGGCTACCACCTCGACCAGTTGCTGCATGCCGACCGTCTCGACGTCGCGCGGGCGCTGGTCGGCACGGAGGGCACCTGCGTGGTCGTGCTGGGCGCGACGGTGCGGCTCGTCCAGCGACCGGCCGCACGCGTGCAGGTCGTGTTGGGCTACCGGGACCTGATCGAGGCGGCCCGGCACGTCCCGGCACTGCTTCCCCATCGGCCGGCGGCGCTGGAGGGGATCGACGCCATGCTCGCCGCGGGAGCCGCCCGCCCGGGCCGGCTACGCCCGCGCGGCCTGGACGTGCTGCCCGAGGGCGGCGGCTGGCTGGTCGCGGAGTTCGGCGGCGGCACGGAGGCGGAGGCCCTGGACGCCGCACAAGGGCTCGTGCGCGGTCTCGCCGAGGTCGGTTCGCCGACCCATCGCCTGGTCCGCGACCCCGCCGACCAGCGGGCCGTGTGGCGCGTGCGGGCCGAGGGGCTGGGGGCCATCTCGGTGGCGCCCGGCCATGCGATGAAGCTGTCGGGCTGGGAGGACGCCGGCATCGCCCCGGCGCGGCTGGCCGCGTACCTCGCGGACCTCGACGGCCTGGTGCGTCGGCACGGCCTGGAGGCCGGCGTGTACGGCCACTTTGGCGACGGCTGCGTGCACACCAAGATCGACTTCGACCACACCACCCCCGACGGCGTCGCCACGTTCCGTCGCTTCGTCGAGGAGGCCGCCGACCTCGTCGTCGCCCACGGCGGGTCCCCGTCGGGCGAGCACGGCGACGGCCAGGCCCGCGCGGAACTGTACGAGCGGGTGTTCGGTCCCGAGCTCGTGGACGCGTTCCGCCGGTTCAAGTCGCTGTGGGACCCGACCGGCCTGCTGAACCCGGGCCGGCTGGTCGACCCCCTGCCGCTGGACGCCGACCTGCGTCTGCGGCCGCGGCAGCGGATGACGACGCCGACGGGCTGGTTCGCGCTGGCCGAGGACGACGGCGACCTCGCCGGTGGCGCCGCCCGCTGCGTCGGCATGGGCGTGTGCGTCCGCGACCAGGGCACCGGCACGATGTGCCCGTCGTGGATGGTCACGCACGACGAGCAGCACTCGACCCGCGGGCGGGCACACCTGCTGTTCGAGGTGCTGCGTCCCGACACCGACCTGGCCGGGCTGGACGACGCCCACCTGCATCAGGCGCTGGACCTGTGCCTGTCGTGCAAGGCCTGCAAGGCGGAGTGCCCGACCGGCGTCGACCTCGCCACCTTGAAGGCCGAGGTGCTGGCCCGCCACTACGCGGGGCGGCGGCGCCCGCCCGAGCACCTCGCCCTCGGGCGCGTGCGCTGGTGGTTGCGCGCGGGCTCGCGGCTGCCTCGGGTGGCCAACGCCGTGGCGGGCTCTCCGGTGACCCGCTGGCTGCGGCCCCGCGTCGGCGTCACCGCGCAGCGGCCGGTGCCGCGCCTGGCGCCGCAGCCGTTCTCCGCGTGGTGGCGGCGTCGCGGCGGCGCACGCGTCGACGGCCGGCCGGTGCTGTTGTTCGTGGACACGTTCACGGAGACGCTGACGCCGCGGATCGGCGCGGCGGCCGTCGAGGTGCTGGAGGCCGCCGGTCACCGGGTCGTCGTCGCCGACCGGCCGGTGTGCTGCGGGCGGCCGCTGTACGACCACGGGATGCTCGACGAGGCCGTGGCGACGCTGCGCCACCTCGTCCGGGTGCTGGGGCCCGCAGCCGCGGGTGAGGTCCCCATCGTGGGGCTGGAGCCGTCCTGTGTGGCCGCCCTGCGCGACGAGCTGCCGTCGCTGATGGCCGACGACCCGGCGGCAGCGGCGATCGCTGGGGCGACCCGGACGCTGGCGGAGCACCTCGTGGATCTCGACTGGCAGCCGCCCGTCGATCTGCGTGGGGACGCCGAGGTGCTGCTGCACCCCCATTGCCAGGGCCGCGCCGTGATGGGCACGGGCGCGGAGGCACGGCTGCTCGAACGCCTCGGTGCCCGCTGGCGCGACCTCGACGCCGGCTGCTGCGGGCTGGCCGGCTCGTTCGGCTACCGCGACGGCGAGCCGTACGACGTCTCGGTCGCCGCGGCCGAACGCAAGCTGCTGCCGTCGCTGCGGGCGGCGGCGCCGGACGCGCTGGTGCTCGCCGACGGGTTCTCCTGCCGGACCCAGGTCGACCACCTCGCCGGCGGCGACGTCCCGCGCCCGTACCACCTCGCCGAGATCCTGGCCACGCGGCTTGGACGGGATCGCCGCGGGTTGCTCGGCCGGGGTGTCACACCCCCCACGTAGGGTGGAACCCGTCAACGAAGAACCCGTGGGGGCGGGGAAGGACGCGACGTCGTGACCCGACGCCGCTACACCGAAGAGCAGTTCCGTGCCGCGGTCGCCGACCCGGCCACCAGGACCATCGCCGACCTCTGCCGCGCCCTGGGCCTCGTCCCCCGCGGTGCCAACTACGAAGGCGTGCGCCGCTTCGGACGGTCGCTCGACATCGATCTGAGTCACCTGGTCGAGGACTGGCGAGCGGCGGTTCCGGCCGACGAGCTCGCCGCTGCCGTCACGCGGGCGGTCTCGGGCGCCGAGGCGCTGCGGCTCCTCGGCTGGAAGGAATCCGGCAGCTCACGACGGTGGCTGGCGACACGGATTGCCCAACTCGAGCTCTCGACGGCACATTGGCGCGGGCAGGGCTGGGCGAGAGGACAGCGTCGGGCTCGGACCCCCCGACCCCTCCAGGAGCTGCTCGTGCAAGGACGACGTCTACCCGGAACCGAGATCCGACGCCGCTTGGTCGCGGAATCGATCTGGGAACATCGGTGCGCGGTGTGCCGCCGAACGACGTGGCAGGGGCAGGAGATCCCGCTCGAGGTAGACCACATCAACGGCGACCCATGGGACAACCGGCTGGAGAATCTGCGTCTGCTCTGCCCGAACTGTCACGCGCAGACACCGACCTACCGGGGCCGCAACCGTGGAGGTCGTCGGAGGGAAGCGCCAGCCGAGGCACCGGCCGACTCCTAGACTCCTGTCGGCCGAAATCCGGCTCCGCGGGCGTGGCGTAAGGGCAGCCGCAGGGGGCTTAAACCCCCCGGGGTCGCAAGACCCGTGTGGGTTCGAATCCCACCGCCCGCACCGCTGAATGGAGAATCTTCACGCTCGCCCGCTGGCCCGGGCACTGGCCGGTGCTCGGGGACGGCCCCGACCATCCGCCGCCGGGCGCGCTGCGTCCGCCCGCCGTGACGCCACTCACTCCACCGACCTCACCGTGCCCTGGTCGGGGGTGGCGGCGTCGGAGCCGGTCGCGTCGGCGGTCAGGCGCACCAGCGGACCGCTGGGGAAGGTCGCCGGCCGGTCGACGCCGGCGGCCCGCCAGGCCGCCGGCGGGATGCCGAGGTCGGCGAGGTACAGGTCGCCGACGTAGGCGTGCGAGATCCGCGGCAGCAGCCCCGCCGTCGGCGCGCCCAGCGCGACGGTGACGTCCGCGGTCACGCACGGGCCCTGCAGGCCGACGTCGGCCGACAGCCCCGACGGCAGGTCGAGGGCCACGACCGGCACGTCGTGCCGGCGCAGCCAGCCGGCCGCGACCTCGGGCAGGTCCCGCAGCGGCGGCACCGCCCCCACGCCGAGCATCGCGTCGACGACCACCTCGCCCGGCGAGCGGGCGTCGTCCAGCTGCTCGGGCGCGACCGTGTCGACACGCACCCCGGCGGCAGCCAGCAGGGTCTGCTGTTCCGGGAAGCGCGGCTCGCCGACCACCAGCACGTCCACCCGCGCCCCGGCGGCCAGCAGCAGCCGCGCCGCAGCCAACCCCCCGGCGCCGTTCTCGCTGGGGCCGGCCAGCACGGTCACGGTCAGGTCGTCCAGCTCCCCGCCACGCAGGCGGCGCACGGCGTGCGCCAGGGCGCGGCCGGCCTGTTCGGCACGCGTGAGCGGCCCCAGCCCGTGCTCGGTCAGCCAGGCCCGCATCGTCCGGACCTGGGCCGAGGTCACGTGGGCCAGCTCGCCCTGTGCCATCGCCGGCAGGCCACCTTCCAGGCGCGCGCGCCGCTCCCACGCCGGGACGTGCTCCCACGGGCGCACGGCCCGCGCGTCGCCCAGATCCATCGGCGCCAGGCCGTCGTTCCAGCCGTCCACGGCCGTGTCCAGCAGCAGCGCCATCACGACGGCGGTCGCGCCCCACAGCACGTCCTCGTCGAGCTGCCACGCCCACGCCGACCCGCCGACGCTGAGCGGGGTGTGCCGCCAGCGCTCCCGGTCCAGCAGTTGGGTGAGCGGCACCTCGAGGACCTCGTCGACCTCCCACGGGTTCTCCGTGAGCGGGTGCGGTTGGCGCCAGCGCCCCAACACCGGCGCGACCCAGAACCGCGACGGCGGGATGTAGAAGGTCGGTCCGACGCCGACCACCTCGACGGTGTGCCCCTTCAGGCCGATCTCCTCGCGTGCCTCGCGCAGCGCCGCCTCCTCGACGCTCTCGCCGGGATCGAGGCGGCCGCCCGGGAACGAGATCTGCCCGGGATGGGAGCGCAGGTCGCGCCGCCGCCGCGTCAGGACCACGCGCGGCCCGGCGGGCGTGTCCTCCAGCAGCACGAGCACCGCCCCCACCCGGGCCTCGGGTGGCGGGGTCCGCGCCTCGACCGGCACCTGCGCCAGCGCCGTGCGCAGCCGGCCCCAGAACGCCTCCGGTCCCAAGCGCTCGTCCATGTCCAGCCCTGCCGTCGCCGGCGCGCACCGTAGGCGGCGCGCGACGAGGCGGCAGGCGTTCGCGAGGTACCGGTCGGCATCTGGGCCAATGCCTCGCCTGGACGGCGCGTGCGTGGCAGGCTTCCCCGCAGGCCGCCCTGGGAGAACGCGGCCTGCGACGCTATGTGGCGGAGGCGTGCGGTGAGCGACATCGACGGATCCATGCTGCGCTCCTGGCTCGACGTGGCGCTCGAGGAGGCGGTCCAAGGGGCCGAGGAGGGCGGCATCCCGATCGGGGCCGCGCTGATCGGCGCCGACGGGCAGGTCCTAGGGCGCGGCCACAACCGGCGGGTCCAGGAGGACGACCCGTCCATCCACGGCGAGACCGACGCGTTCCGTCGGGCCGGGCGTCAACGCACCTATCGCGGCACGACGATGGTCACGACCCTCTCGCCGTGCTGGTACTGCTCCGGGCTGGTCCGCCAGTTCGGCATCTCACGCGTCGTCATCGGGGAGGCGCGCACCTTCCACGGGGGCCACGACTGGCTCGCCGAGCACGGGGTCGAGGTCCACGTGCTCGACGACCAGCGCTGCTTCGACCTCCTGCAGCGGTTCATCGCCGCCCATCCGGCGGTCTGGAACGAGGACATCGGTGATGAGTGACATGGCGGAGACGCGGGCGCCCAAGCCCGCGAAGCTCGATCCCGACTATCCCCTGCAGATCGTCCCGGCACGCGCACGCAAGAGCGTGTGGTCGCTCGGGATCGTCCTGCTCGGCTTCACCTTCTTCACGCCGACGATGCTGGCCGGGGCCGGCATCGCGCCCAACTTCTCGTTCACCGCCTTCCTCGGCGTGGCCCTGCTCGGCGCGGCCGTGCTCGGGGTCTACGTGTCGGTCCTGGGGGCCATCGGCGCCCGCACGGGGCTGACCACCGTGGTCATGTCGCGCTACGCGTTCGGCTCCAGCGGCGCCAAGCTGGTCTCACTGCTGCTCGGCGGGACCCAGATCGGCTGGTACGGCGTGACCGTCGCCACGCTCGCGCTGCTGACCCAGCAGGTCACCGGCCTGGACGGCCCCGTGTGGCGCTGGGTGCTCGTGATCGTCGGCGGAGCCGTCATGGGCGTCACCGCCTACTACGGCTATCGCGGCATGGAACTGCTGTCGATCGTGTCCGTCCCGCTGCTGCTGATCCTCGCCGGCTGGGTGACGTGGCGATCGATGCTGGAGATCGGCGACCAGGGCGGTCTGGGGGCCATCACCGGCAGCGGCGAGATGTCGATCGCCGTCGCGGTCACCGCAATCGTGGGCACGTTCGCCTCCGGAGGCACGCAGGCGCCGAACTGGACCCGATTCGCTCGCACGCCGGGACAGGGCTTCGGCTCGGCCGCCATCGCGTTCTTCCTCGGCGAGCTGCTGATGATCTTCTTCGGCGGCATCGGCGCGCTGGCCTTCGGCATCGGCGACTTCGTCGAGGTGCTGTTCGCGCTGAACCTCGTCGGCTGGGGCCTGGTCTTCCTCGTCGCCAACCTGTGGACCACCAACGACAACACCGCCTACAACTTCGGTGTCGCCGGCGCCGAGCTGTTCAACGCCAACACCAAGAAGCCGTTCGTGATCGGCGGGGTCGCCATCGGCACGCTGCTCGCGCTGCCCATCTACGACAACCTGATCGGCTACCTCGCATGGCTCGGGATCACCATCCCGGCCATCGGCGGGGTGATCATCGGCGACTTCCTGGCCAACTGGCGGCGCGGGATGCCCGAGCCGCTCCTCCACCGTTTCCCCGCCGTCCGCTGGGAGAACATCGCCGTGTATGCGGTGGCCACCTTCGTCGCCTGGCTCTCCAGCCGGCAGGGCTGGCTGATCCCGCCGATCAACGCGATCGTGCTGGCGGTCGTCGGCTCGTACCTCGTCGGCCGGCGGACGTCGCGTGACCTGGTGGTCCCCGAGACCTCGGCCTGACACCGGAACCCGCGGCGCGGCGCGCCAGGCTCCTCGCCGTCACGGTCGCGGCCTACCGTGGCCGGCGACCCCCCGACGGCGAGGAGCCGCTGCGCCATGCCCGCCCCCACGCCACCGCTCCAGCACGAGGACCTGGACCTGTGCGGCGAGGACCTGACCGACCAGGACCTCGACGGCGCCGTCTTCGAACGCTGCCTGCTGCGCCACGCGGACCTGTCGAGCGTGAGCACCGTGGGAGCGGTCTTCCGGGCCTGCGACTTCGCCAACGCGGACCTCAGCGCCTCGCGGCACGACGCCAGCGCGTTCGTGAACTGCCGCTTCGAGGGCGCCCGGCTGTCGACCGCCCGCTTCCGCGACTGCAAGCTCACCGGCAGCGAGTTCGTCGCCGCCACGCTCCTGGGTCTGGAGATCGACGGAGGCGACTGGTCCTACGTGAACCTTCGTGGCGCGGACCTGCGCGGCAGGCGGCTGTCCGGCCTGCGGCTGCCCCATGCCGATCTGGGCGGCGCCGACCTGCGCGACGCGGACCTGACCGGTGCCGACCTGACGGCCGCGAGCGTCCACGGCACCCGCCTGCACGGGGCCGACCTCACCGAGGCGCGCCTCGAGGGCGTCGCGCTGGTGGACGCCGACGTGGCCGGCGCCGTCCTCGACCTCGCGGGCGCGGTGCGGCTGGCCGAGTCCCTGGGTGCGGTGGTGCGGTGAGCGCCGGCGCTCGGCCGGTGTCCGGCCGGTGTCGTCACTCGCTGGTGTCCTCGACCCGCAACATGGTGCCGGTGGCGCGGAACGGCGCGCCGGACGTGAGGTCGTTGCCCTCGATGACGACGTCCATCTCGCCGAGGTGCTGTTCGACGGTGAAGCGCACCGTCTCGGCCAGCAGGCCGGCAACGTCGACGGTGCCGCTGTCGCGCAGCATCACCCCGTCCAACGTGGCCGGCGGCCCGGTCAGGGTGAGATGCACGGTCAACGGCACGGAGACGAGGTGCGTCGTCTCCTCGGCGAGCATGTCCGGCGACTCCTGCACGACGGTTCCTTCGAGGCGGTCTGCGGGGCGGGACGCTAGGGCAGCGCGCCCGCCGGTCCCCACGCGGCAGCAGTCACGTGCGCTGCCGGCAGCGGTTCCCGCCGAGTCCGCACCCCGGGAACTTCGGCGACACGGCCGGCGACGTCACGCCATGGACGCGGCGAGCCCGTCGAGGATGTCGGCCTCGCTGACCACGACCTCGTCGAAGCCGTAGCGCTCCGCCACGCGCGAGAGCACCAGGGCGCCGCCGTGGATGACGTCCTCGCGGCCCGGCTGGACCGGCCCGAGCCGCGCGCGTTCGGCGACCGGCATGGCCACCAGGCGTTCGGTGAGCTCGCGCAGCGCCGAGGTGGGCACCCGCGTGGCGTGGATGCGCTCCTCCTCGTAGGCGGGCAGGTCGAGGTGGAGCGCGGCCAGCGTCGTGGCGGTACCGGCGACCGCCACCAGCGACCGTGCCGTGCGCAGATCGGTGCCCCGCAGCGCCAGGCCGGCGTCGGCCTCGTCGAGCCGCTCGTCGACGAACGCGCGTGCGGCGACGAGCTCGGCGGCGGTCGGCGGGTCACCAGCCAGGTGGCGTTCGGTCAGCCGCACGCAGCCGAGTTGCAGCGACACGGCGCCGACGACCCGTCCGGCGTCGTCGCCGACCACCAGCTCCGTCGAGCCCCCGCCGACGTCCACGACGGCGGTGGGTGCCACGACGTCGACCGCGGCCGCGGCACCGGCGAAGGTCAACGCCGCCTCCTGGTCGCCGGTGAGCACCTCGGCGTCCACGCCGGCGATGTCGTGCACGCCGTCGAAGAAGCGGTCCCGGTCGGCCGCGTCGCGCACCGCGGAGGTGGCGGCGATCCGCACCCGGTCGGTGACCCCGGCGGCGACCCACTGGTCCCGGTAGCGGCGGATGGTGTCCAGCGTCCGCTGCAGCGCAGCGTCGTCGAGCCGGCCGTTGCGGTCCACGCCGGCACCGAGGCGGGTGATGGTCAGCTCGCGGGTGACGCGGTGACCGTCACCGTCGGTGACCAGCAGACGGACCGAGTTGGTCCCGACGTCCACGGCCGCACGGGACGCCGTCATCCGTCCCGCTCCATGCGCCGGGCGACCTCCTCGGCGCTCACGCACGGGCCGCGGCACGGCGCCGGCGTGCTGTGCTGCACGGTCCACTGCCCGACGACGTTGTCCCCGGTCGCCAGGGTGTGGCCGGCGTGGACGTGCAGGCACTTGATGTGCCCCGGCATGCCGCCGGCACCGGGGTCGCCGGGCAGCGGCTCACCGAGCGTGTCGCGGGTGGCGACGTAGCGCTCGTGCGCCGCCGCGTAGGCGGCGGCGAAGTCCTCGTCGGTCTGCAGACGCTCGTTGAGGCCGACCATGGCGTGGTCGGCCTCCAGCCGCCCCACCCGCGAGCGCATCACCGGGCAGGTGAGCCAGAACGTGGTGGGAAACGGCGTGCCGTCGTCCAGGCGCGGATCGACGCGCACCACCGTCGGCAGTCCGAACACGCACGTGTGCACGATCGCCGGGTTGCCGCGCGAGGGCCGCCCGAGTTGCGCGGACACGACCGCACGCGCATGGCGGTCGGCACGCGGCGCGGCCAGCGCCCGCTCGTAGGAGGCGTGCGGATCGGGCCGGACCGCGTCCGGCTGTGGGCCGCTGGCGAGCGGCGGCACCACCGCGACGTCCGGCGTCCCGTCGGGCGGGACGCCAGGGACGTCGTCGCGGCGCCCCGAGGCCGGGGCGGGCGGGGGGACGGGGCGCGCGGCCCCGCCGTGGGAGGTCACGAGCCGACGCGTCCGCGACGCTGCCGGCGGGCCTCACCCTGGATCATCTGCGACTTGTGCATGAAGCGCCGCAGACGCTTGTTGAAGTCCTTGTCGAGCTTCGACCGCAGGTTGACGGACTCCTCGTCCTGCCAATCCGGGTCGGCGCGCTTGATGGAGAGGTCGACCTTGCCGTCGTCCTTGACGTCGAGGACCTTGACGTCCACCTCGTCGCCTTCGGCGAGGTAGGCGTAGATGTTCTCGACGAAGTCGGCGTCGACCTCGGAAACGTGGACCAGCCCGGTGACGACGCCGCCGTCCTCGGTCGGAACCTCGACGAACGCGCCGTACTCCTCGAGCCGGACGACCTTGCCCTTGACGATCTGTCCCTGCAGTTGGACCAACTCCTGTGGGGCGCGTCGGCGCATCGCGCGAGAACGCCGTTGGGCCCCGGTCGTAGCCGCACGGGGGCGGCTTTCGGTGAGGGGATCCGGCTCGTGGAACCGAGAGCCGGGCGCGCGATAGGCGGGACCACAGCGGGTCCCGCACTCCTGAACGGTACGGAGCCGGCCGCCGGACAGCAAGACCGGCGGTGGGGACGATCGGTCTCGCAGCGCTCACCGCCGTGCGCCGCAGACCCGATCCCTCCGTGAGATGGCACGGATGGCATCCACTTTGGACGCAGAGCACTCACGTCCGCGACGGCCCGCGGTCAGCCGAGCCAGCCGTGGACGGCCTCCCACAGCCGGGCGTACCAGGCCTCGTCCGATGGCGGCGGCGCCTGCTCGCGCGGCGCCGTGATGCGCGGCCGCTCGACCTCCGGCGGGATGAGCGTGTAGGGCACCTCGCCCGGCCGGATGAAGCCCTGCTGCTCACGGGCCAGCAACTCGATGTTGGTGGGGTCCTGCAGGTCGCGTTGGCGCCGCTCGAGCTGGGCGTTGGCCTGCTCGAGCGCCTCGGCCTTGCCGGCCAGGCCGTCGACGCGCTCACGGGTGTCGAGGTAGCGCTGCGCCGGGCCGGACAGCATCAGCACCGACAGCACGACCGCGCCGACGAGCACGAGGATCAGCGGCCGGTCCCCGCGCACGGCGCGCTTGACGCCGCGGCGGGCGGCGCCGACCGCTTCCGTGACCCGGTGGGCGGCCAGCTGCACCGGCAGCGGCCCGCGACGGTCGCCCCCGCGACGGCGGCGGCGCTGCCGTCGCCGCAGCTCGCGGCGTTCGTCGGGGCGCGTCGACGGACCGGTCATGGACGGAACCGGGGGAACGCGCCGCGGCCGGCGTAGCGGGCGGTGTCGCCCAGCTCCTCCTCGATGCGCAGCAGCTGGTTGTACTTCGCGACGCGGTCGGAGCGCGCCGGTGCGCCGGTCTTTATCTGACCGGCGTTGGTGGCGACGGCGATGTCGGCGATGGTGGCGTCCTCGGTCTCGCCCGAACGGTGGCTGATCATCGCGGTCCACCCGGCCCGCTGGGCGAGGGAGACCGCGTCCAGGGTCTCGGTCAGCGAGCCGATCTGGTTGACCTTCACGAGCACGCTGTTCGCCGCCCGCTCGTCGATGCCGCGCTGCACGAAGGTCGGGTTGGTGACCAGCAGGTCGTCGCCGACCAGCTGGACCTGGTCCCCGAGGCGCTCGGTCAGCAGCTTCCAGCCGTCCCAGTCGCCCTCGTCGAGTCCGTCCTCGATGGACACGATCGGGTAGCGGTCGACGAGGTCGGCCCACAGCTCGACCATCTCCTCGGACGACAGCACCCGTCCCTCGCCCTCGAGGTGGTAGCTGCCGTCGCGGAACAGCTCGGACGTGGCCGGGTCCATGGCCAGGGCGACGTCCGTGCCGGCGGTGTAGCCGGCTGCGTCGATGGCCTCCATCAGCAGGTCGAGCGCCGCGCTGTTGGACGCCAGGTCGGGCGCGAAGCCGCCCTCGTCGCCCAGGCCGGTCGACAGGCCGCGGCCGTGCAGCACCTTCTTGAGCTGGTGGTAGATCTCCGCACCGACACGCAGCGCCTCGGAGAAGCTCGGGGCGCCGATCGGCGCGATCATGAACTCCTGGAAGTCGACGTTCGACTCCGCGTGGCTGCCGCCGTTGAGCACGTTCATCATCGGCACGGGCAGCAGGTGGGCGTTGGGGCCGCCGAGGTAGGCGTACAGCGGCAGGCCCGACGACTCGGCGGCGGCCTTGGCGGTCGCCAGCGACACGCCCAGGATCGCGTTGGCGCCGAGCTCGGCCTTGTTGTCGGTGCCGTCGAGGTCCAGCAGCAGCGCGTCGATCTCGCGCTGGCGCGTGGCATCCTGGCCCAGCAGTGCCGGTGCGATCGTCTCCTGGACGTTCTGGACGGCCTTGCGCACGCCCTTGCCGAGGTAGCGGTCACCACCGTCGCGCAGTTCGACGGCCTCGGCCTCGCCGGTGGACGCGCCCGAGGGAACGGCCGCACGGCCGAGGGTCCCGTCGACGAGGCCGACCTCGACCTCGACGGTCGGGTTGCCGCGGCTGTCCAGGATCTCGCGGGCGCGGACCAGTTCGATGGTGGTCAGGTCCATGGGTTCTCTACCTCGAAGGGGTCGGGCGCGACGGCGCGGTCCCCCGTGTCCGGGGCATCTCGACGTCCCTCGTCCGGGCCAGGACGGTACGTCACGCTTCCGCGCATTCGAAACAACATCTACACGAACGATCGCCCGGGGGGCCCGGGAACCGCAGAGCTCAGGCCTGCAGGCGCCAGATCCGCCGGGCAACGGCCGCGGCGACCACGCCGGCCACCAGCCCGCGTGCGGCGCCCCGGCCGCGCCGGGCGCGGGTGGCACCGACCAGCGCGCCCGCCAGCCCCGCGCCCGCCACGATCACCGTGTCGGTCGGGAACGGGCGCCGGTCCGTCTGCCACCGGGTGAGCTCGGCGACGCCGGCGTCGGCGTCCCAGCCGGCGAGCACGTCGCGGTCCTGGCCGCGCACGGACTCGGGCGCCAGGTCGGGCGGGCGCACGCTCGCGGCCGTGGAGGGTTCGGCCGCGGCGGCGACGGGATCGACGGGCATCTGGATCCTCGGGAACGGGCGGCGGGAGCGGGCAGCGTAGTGGCGGCCGCGGACCGGGTCAGTCCGGTGACTTGACCTCGTCCCAGAGCTCGAGCCAGGTGTCGCGGCTGAGGTCGTCGATGGGCAGTTCCCGCTTCGCGGCCAGGGCGAGCATCGCCTCGAAGCGGCCTCGGAACTTGCGTCCGGCGGCCCGCGCGGCCGCTTCCGGGTCCACGCCCAGGGTGCGGGCCAGGCCCACCACGGCGCCGAGCAGGTCGCCGAACTCCTCGAGGCGGGCGTCCTCGTCGGCCTCGAGCAGCTCGTCGAGCTCCTCTCGGACGCGGGCGGCGGGCTCGGCGGGCTCGCCCCAGTCGAAGCCCCGCTTGGCGGCCTTGCGTTCCAGCGTCTCCAGGAACATCAGACCGGGCAGCGCGGGTGGCACGCCGTCGAACGGGCTGCTGCGCCCGGCCTTCTCCTGCGCCTTGAGCTCGTCCCAGTTGCGCTGCACGTCCTGCGCCGTGGCCGCCTCCACGTCCCCGAAGACGTGGGGGTGGCGCCGCACGAGCTTGTCGACGATGCCGCGGGTGACGTCGTCGATGGCGAAGGCACCGCGGTCGCGAGCCACCTGCGCGTGGAAGACGACCTGCAGCAGCACGTCGCCGAGCTCCTCCTGGATATCGAGGTCGTGCCCGCGTTCGATGGCGTCGATGAGTTCGTAGGTCTCCTCGACGAGGTACTTCTGCAGCGAGCGGTGGTCCTGCTCCAGGTCCCACGGGCAGCCGTGTTCGGGGTCGCGCAGGCGGCGCAGCACGTCCACCAGCTTCACGAACTCCGCGCCGGCCGGCTGCTGCACCAGGAAGACGAACTCCACCTCGGCCTCGTAGGCGGGCGCCTGGCCCCCGAGCGTGGGCCCGAGGCCCTCGTCGCCGGGGCCGAGCAGATAGACCGCCACGCCCTCGCGGGCGGCGTGCTCGAGCAGGGCCTTGGCGATACGGCGGTCCTCGGGACTGCCGGGCTTGGTCAGGTCGAGCTCGGCCCGGCCCAGCGTGGCCGGTGCCAGGGCCTCGAGGTCCAACCCCGCGAAGTACAGGTGCCGCGCGCTGGGATGGGTGTCGGGGTCGCGCAGGTGGACGACCGAGGCCGCGGCGAGCGCGTCCCAGGCCTGGAAGGGCAGCAGGCCCGGGAGGGCGTCCGAGGTCTCCACGAGCACCACCCGGGGCGGCTCGGCGCCGGGCCCGCCGGCGTCCGCTCCGGCCGCCTCGGGCCGTCCGGGATCGCCGTCGGCGCTCATTCCTCGACCGGCGCGTCGAGCGACTCCTCGAGCAGTTCGTCCTGGCCCGGCTGCTGGGCTGGGTCGGCGCCCTCGCCGACGCGGCCCGGCTCGACGACCATCTGCTGGGCCGGGTCCCACTGCCCGAGACCGGCGCCGACGTTCACGTCGGCGTCGGCGAACGCGGTCGCCAACAGCTGGTCGACCTGCGCCTGGGCGGCCTGCTGCGGGTCGCCGCCGCCGACGGCCTGGTCGAGGGTGCCGGTGTCGGTCACCTCGAGGACGTGGAAGCCGAACTGCGACTCCACCGGCCCGACGACCTCGCCGACCTGCGCCGACCACACCGCGTCCTCGAACTCCTGGACGTAGGCACCGCGCGGGTTCGCGCCGAGGTCGCCACCCTGTGCGCCGCTGCCGGGGTCGACCGAGCGCTCCTGCGCCAGCTCGGCGAAGTCCGCACCGTCGTCGAGCTCGTCGACGATCTCCTGGGCCTCTTCCTGCGTCTCCACGAGGATGTGGCGGACGGTGCGGGTCTCCACCTCCTCGACGTCGACGCCGCCGGCGAGCTCCTCGCGCAGGACGTCGAGCCGGAGGCTGGCCGGGATCAGCACGTCGCGGTACAGATCGACGGTGAGGCCGGTCTGTTGCGTGGCGAGCAGCTCCGCGAGCCCCTCCTCGCCGCCGTAGGCCTCCAGCTCCTCCTCGTAGCGGGCCTGCTCGTCGGCCTCGCTGACCTCGATCCCGCGCTCGTCGGCGAGGTTGCGGATGATCTGGGCCTGGATGAGGAAGCTCAGGACGCGACGCTGGGTGTCGCCGACCGCCTGGTTGCGCTGCTGCGTGTCGGTTCCGGCGGTGTCGGCCGTCAGCTCGCGGACGGCGTCCTCCAGCCGCTCGCGCGGGATGGTCTGGCCGTCGACCGTGGCGGCGGCACCCGGGGCCGCCGCGGCACCGCATCCGGCGAGCATGGCGGCGAGCACGGCGGCTGACAGCAGGGAACGGATGCGCACGGGGAGGTACTCCAGCAAGCGGGGCGGCCGGCGACGCGGCCGGGCGAACGACGACGACGACGCGTCGGCGGGCGAGTCTACTGCCTCGCCCGCCCCCGGCCCGGTTCGATCGCGAGCATCGGGCGGGCCGGGGCGGACGCAGCCGGACAGGCCGGGCAGGGCACGTCGAGGCGGTGCCGCTCGCAGCAGCGGCCGCGGACCCGTTCGTAGCGCACGTGCCCGTCGACGGCGACCGCCTCCAGACGGGCGCGCTGGGTGAGCGGCGGGCGGCCGTCGAGCAGCAGCACCAGCTCCGCGGCGGCGGTGACGGTGTCACCGAGCACCGCCCCGAGCTCCATGCCGACGTCCTCGAGGGTGTCGGCGACCACCAGCCAGCCGACCTCCTCGGCGAGGCCGACGCCCGCGCACCACGGCCCCACGAGCGGGGCGAGACAGGCGACCAACCCGTCGCGGGCGGCGCGGCGCGTCGCCGCACGGCGGTCGCCGGCCGCCAGCTCCATCGGCAGCCAGCCGACACCGCGGACGGCCGGCCCGGCACCCCAGCCGAGGGCGACCCGGTCGGCGACCAGCAGTGGCACACGGCCGGCCACCTGCGAGGCGGCCAGCACCGGGCGGACGACGGCGGCGGTCACGTCGCTGACCGCGGCGACCGTGGCCGCCGCGTCCTCGTCGGGACCGTGGCCGAGCCCGAGTGCCGCACGCCAACGGCCCTCGACCAGCGCCCGCAGCTCGGACTCCTCGGCCAGTTCGGTGAGTGTGGCCACCAGCGCTGCCCGCGGGTAGCCGAGGCTGGTGTCGAGGCAGAGGTGGCGGGCGTGCAGGCGGGCGAGCAGGCCGTCCGTCGGGGACATGGTCTCCCTCGCGAGGCGGGCGTTCGCGGGCGCGACGCGGTGAGGTGAGGTGAGGCAGGTTAGGTAAGCCTAATCTCAGTCCGCGTTGGCGGCAAGGGCGTCATCGGTCGGGGTCGAACCGTCGCGCCGGCGTCGTGGGCGTGCCCGCGACGTCGCTGGCGCCGCGGAAGCGCTCGCCGGCTCGGGCGGCGGCCTCGCGCCGGCCAGCGTCCTGCGCCCAGACGTGCGCCGACCAGGCCCGACCCGCGGCCACCTCGGCGAGCTGTGCGTCGGTCAGCCCCGCGAGGTACGGGTCGGCGGCGGGCGGCGCACCGGCGAGCAGGGCGTCGTAGAGACGCTCCCTCGCGTCACCGACCAGGAACTCGGCCCGCCCGACCCGCGCCTCACGGTGGGTACGAGGGGCCGTGTACTCCACGACCGGGCGGGCGTCGGTGTTGACCGGCGCGTCGGCGAACACCCCGGCCGAGGTGGCGTTGCCGGCGTACAGGCGCAGCACGAGCGCCTCGAGCTCCGCCGCGGAGGCGTCCGGGGCCAGCCGCCGCCCGGCCGCCACCGACGCGTCCAGGTCCAGCGGTGCGTCGTCGGTGTGCCCGACCAGGGCGATGACGGACCGCTGCGCGAAGAAGTCGCCGCGCCAGACGACCACCCGGTCGAAGACCTCCCCCATGGTCCGAGCCACGGAGCCGAGCTCGGCGTCGGACACCTGGTAGAGCGGCATCCACTGCACGTACGCGCCGCCGGGAGTGAGGCGGTCACGGGCGGTGGCGTAGTGCTCACGCGTGTAGAGGTTGCCGGTGCCCGCCTTCCACGGGGTGAACAGGTCACTCACGACGAGGTCGTAGCGTTCCTGGCTGCGACGCAGGCAGTTTCGGCCGTCCTCGGCGTGGACCTCGACCCGTTCGTCCTCGAAGAGGCCGTTGACCCAGCGTGTGAAGTGGTCGCGGGCCGCGTCGACCACCTCGGCGAGCAGTTCGCAGACCACCACCCGCTCCACCGGCAGGTCGAGCGCCGCCCCGGCGGTGATGCCGGTGCCCATGCCGAGGTAGAAGACCGAGTCCGCCTCGGGGTGCGCGAGCAGCGGGATCAGCGTCTGGTCGCGCTCGGCGTGACGGGCCCCCGACGAGCCGAGCGTGTAGTAGTTGTTGACGCGGATCGCGCGGCTGCCGCTGCCGGTCTCCACCACGGCGACGGTCGCCTGCGGCCCCTCGCGGACCTCCAGCACCCGTTCCGTGCGGGCGGGCCGCACGCTCAACGTGTCGAAGTCGCGCGGCACCGCCACCACCAGCGCCCCGGTCACCGCGGCCGCCGCCAGACCGGCCGCCGCCGGCCGCCAGCCGATCCTCGGGCGCACGGCCAGCGCCGCCAGCAGCAGCACGTAGCCGCCCGCGACGATCACCAGACTCGCCCACGCACCGACCAGCGGCAGCAGCACGAACCCGGCCGCCAGTGACCCGACGATCGAGCCGACCGTGTTGACCGCGACCAGGCGGCCGACCAGCGCGCCAGGTGCGTCGCCGCGACCCTCCACGGCGCGCAGCAGGTAGGGCAACGTCACGCCCAGCACCGTGCCCGGACCCAGCATCACCACGGCCGCCAGCACGGCGACGGCGGCGAGGTAGCCCGCCCACCCGAGGTCGGCGCCGACGTAGGCGAGCCCGTCGGTGGCGGTGTGGAACAACCACGGCGAGGTCGCGGTTACCACGGCGGAGGCGACCAGCAGCGCAGCCAGGACGGTCCGTGGCGACACCCGCCGCAGCCGCGCCAGCCCGTTGGCGACGGCCGCACCCAGCGCGAGCGCCGCGAGGAACGTCGCCAGCACCAGCGCATAGGTGTAAGCCGAGTTCTGCAGCACCTGCGCGAACAGGCGCGTCCACACGATCTCCACGGCCAGCGTGGCGAAGCCCGACACGAACGCCACGGCGGTGACGGCGAGCGGGAAGCGGGCCGGAGCCGTGGACCCGACGGCGGTCCCCGTCACCGGCGCGCCCTCCGGCACCGACACCTCCGGTGATGCTCCCACCGGCCGGGGCGGGGCCGGCGCCGGAGCGGCCGGCACCTCGTCGGCCACCCGGGCGGTGCGCGCGAGGGCGATGGCGGCCACGCCGACGGTGAGGTCGATGCCGACCGCCAGCAGGTAGGCCCGGTCGAAGCCGAGGTACAGCGGCAGCACGAAGCCGGCGGCCAGCGCGCCAGTCGCCGATCCGGCCGTGTTGACCCCATACAACCGGCTGCCGAGCACCCCGAGCCGGTCGGGTGCCCGAACGACGTGCTGGACCATCAGCGGCAGGGTGCCGCCCATCAGGAACGACGGCGGCAGCAGCACGACAGTCGCGACCAGGAGCTTGGCGGCCAGGTCCAGCGTGGGATCGGCACCGACCAGCGCGTACAGCCGCGGGTAGAGGGCCGCGTAGACGTCGAGCAGCACGAAGTGGCCCAGCGCCGTCAGCGCCACGCCGACCTCCAGGCGGCCGAAGCCGACCAACGGCGAGCGCTGACGGGCGGCGCGCCGGCCCCACACCAGCCCACCCAGCGCGAGCCCCGCGAAGAAGATCGCCACGGTCAGGGCCGCGGCCTGCGCGGTACTGCCCAGCAGCAGCCCGAGCTGGCGCGCCCAGAGGACCTGGTAGACGAGCGCGGCGAAGCCGGAGCAGAACAACAGGAGCAACAGCAGGGGTGCGCCACCCCACGTCGGTGGGGTCGCGGTCGCCCGACCGTCACGGCTCATCGGTGGACGCCCGTCCCGCGGGTGCCCGCTGCTGGTGGGACCATTCCGAGAACGTGCCCTATGCTGCGCCCATGAGCACGGACGTCCACGACATCGTCGACGAGCAACTGCGTCGCAGCCGCCAGCGTTACACGGGCGGCCGACGGCAGCTCGTCCAGCTGCTGATGGACGCGGGCCGTCCCGTCACCATCCCGGAGCTGCAGGAGCATGGCGCCCGGCAGTCCCAGAGCTCGCTGTACCGCAACCTCGCGACCCTCGAGCAGTGCGGTGCCGTGCGCCGCCTCGCGTCCACCGACGACGTGGCGCGCTACGAGTTGACCGAGGAGCTGTCGGAGCACCATCACCACCTGCTGTGCTCGTTGTGTGGCCGGCTGGAGGACGTCGTGCTGCCGCCGCGGATCGAGAAGGCACTGGCCGAGGCCGCCGAGGAGGCCCGCCGGCAGACCGACTTCGACGTGGACTCGCACCGCTTCGAGCTCGTGGGCACCTGCGCCGGGTGCGGCTAGGCGGCCACGGGCTCGCGGTCGCGGCGCCCCCGCAACGCCCGCACCCGTGCGGCCGTCTCCTTCGCGGCCAGCACGAGGAAGAACATCAGCACGGTCAGCCCGGCGATCGTCGCGGCGGTGGCGGTCCCGAGGTGGAAGCTGACGAGGAGTCCGGTGACCACCGCGACGGCGCCGAGCAGCATCGCCACGCCCATCATGACCGGCACGCGGCGGGAGACCAGCGCCGCGGTGGCGGGGGGCGCGACGATGAAGGCGAACACCAGCATCGTGCCCACCGTGCGGAACGAGCTGATGATCACGGTCGCGATCAGCGCCAGCATGGCGAGGTGGGCCAGGCCCGGGCGCAACCCCAGCACCTCGGCCTTCGCCCGGCTGAAGGAGAGCACGAGGAAGGGGCGGTAGAGGGCGACGGTCACGACCACGGTCACCAGCGTGGCGATCGCCACCGTGCGCAGGTGGGCCGAGGTGACCCCGATCGGGTCGCCGAACAGGATCGTCGTGAGGTCGCCGGCGTAGGCGCCGCCGCGCGAGATGATCGCGACACCCGCCGCCAGCATGCCCACGAACAGCAGGCCGATGGCGGTGTCGTCGCCCAGGCGGCTACGGGCGCTGGCCAGCGTCACGCCACCGATCATCACGCCGGCGCTGATGGCCCCGCCCAGCAGCAGGTTGCCGCCGAAGATGTAGGCGACGGCGATCCCGGGCAGCACACCGTGCGCCAGGGCGTCGCCCATGAAGGCCATGCCGCGCATGACGACCCAGGTGCCGATCAGCGAACTCGCCACGACGGTGAGCAGGCCCGCGTACAACGCGTTGCGCATGAACGCGAACGCGAAGGGGTCGAGCAGCAGGTCGGGCACGGGCGTTTCTCGCGAACGATGGAACGACGGGCAAGTGGACCACATCGGACCCGGGACGGCGGGCGGCCCGGGTCCGAGGTGGTGCGGGGTCAGGTGAGGGCGTCGGTGATGCGTCGCGCCGTCTCGCGGAGCAGGTCGAGGTAGGTCTCCGCCCCGCTGCCGGGCTCGCCGAGCGCGTCGGTGTACAGCGGCACCACCTCGAGCTCCAGGTCGCCACGTCCGACCACCTCGCTGGCCAGTTGTTCGGCGAGCACCGTCGAGTCGGTGTTCTCCGCGAACACGGCCGGCACCTGCGCCTCCTCGACGGTCCGGATCAGCTCGGAGAACTGGCGCGCGTCGGCCTCGGCCTGGGTGGACGAGCCGGGGATCACGGTCCCCAGCACCTCGAAGTCGTAGCGGTGCGCGAGGTAGCCGAGCGCGTCGTGGTTGGTCACCAGCTGGCGGTCCTCGGGCGCGATCGTGGCGAACATCTCCTCCAGCTCGGCGTGGACGGCCAGCACCTGCTCGGCGTAGTCCTCGCCACGGCGCTCCCACTCCTCGGCGTCGAGGTGGTCGTCGACCTCGGCCAGTTCGGCGGCGATCAGCCGGACACCGTCGGCCATGCGGACCGGGTCGAACCAGATGTGCGGGTCCTCGGGTCCGTGGTCGTGCCCGTCGTCGTCGCCGTGCGCGTGGCCGTCGTCCGCCGTGTCGTCGTCGTGGGCGTGGCCGTCGTCCTCGTCGCCGTGCGCGTGCCCGTCGTCGTCGTCGTGGGCGTGGCCGTCGTCCTCGTCGCCGTGCGCGTGCCCGTCGTCCTCGTCGCCGTGCGCGTGGCCGTGGTCGTCGGGGCCGTCCCAGTCGAAGGCGATCGGGTCGAGCTGGTCCGCGAGTTCGAACACGCGCACGCCGTCGGCCGCGGCGGCGTCCAGCGCGGAGACGAGGTTCTCCTCGAGCATCAGCCCGTTGGCGACCACCAGGTCCGCCTCCCGCAGCATGGCGGCGTCGGCGGCCGACGGCTGGAAGCCGTGCGGGTCGGCGCCCGGAGGCATGACGACCTCCACCGTCCCGTCCTCGCCGACGACGTTCTGCACGATGTCGCCCAGGATGCTCGTCGTCGCCACGACCAGCAGGTCGCTCTGCACCCCGGGATCGGCGGCTTCCGCATCTTCGGCGGTCTCGGAGGTGTCGGAGACGTCGTCGGCGCCGTCGGCTTCCGGAGTCGCGTCGTCGGCGAGCTGGCCCGTGTCGCCACAGGCGGCGGCCAGCAGAGCCAGGGCGGCGAGCAGCGGGACCAGCCGGTGTCGGCGTCGGCCGGCGCCTCGGTGCGGTGTGACGGCGGGAAAGGTCATGGGTGACTCGCAGGTCTCGGGGGGGGGCTCGCCATGCGGTAGGCACCGGGCGTCGACGCCTTCGGCCGCCGGAGGGGGACGGCGCGAACGTCGGCCGGGTACCGTGAACGCGATGTCAGTAGTGATGAGAGTAATGGGAACTGTTCCTAATCCGCCAGTCGGGCGACGCGAAGCGACCACCCCGGTGCGCACACCGGGCGCCGATGACGTGCCCGCGGCCATCACGATGACCCGTCTGGGTGTGGACTACGGCGGCATCCACGCGGTCGCCGACGTGGACCTGGAGCTGGCTCGCGGGACCACGGTCGCCATCATCGGCCCGAACGGTTCCGGCAAGTCGACCCTGCTGTCGACGATCTCGGGCCTGGTGCGCCCCACCCGGGGCCGACTCGAGGTGCTGGGCCGCTCGCCGCGCGCCGCGCGCCGGCAGATCGCCCACGTCCTGCAGACCACCGTGGCCAACGAGGCCGTCCCATTGACGGTGCGCGAGACGGTGAGGATGGGTTGCTACGGGCGCGTCGGCCCGTTCCGCCGGCTGGGCGCCGACGACCGCGCCGCGGTCGACGAGGCGATCGATCGCATGCGCATCGGCGACCTGCTCGATCGCCAACTGCTGGAGTTGTCCGGCGGCCAGCGGCAGCGCGCGTACGTGGCGCAGGCACTGGCCCAGCGCGCCGACGTGCTGTTGCTCGACGAGCCGATCACCGGCCTCGACCTGGTCACGCAGGAGACGATCACCGAGGTGATCGACGCCGAACGCGGCCGAGGCGTCACCGTGGTCCTGACCACCCACGACGTGGGCACGGCGCAGCTCGCCGACCGAACCGTGCTGATGGCGACGCGGGTGGTGGCGTCGGGTCGGCCGGCCGACGTCCTGACCCCGGACAACCTCGCACGCGCCTACGGCGGCCACGTGCACGTCCTCGACGACGGCACGGTCGTCCTGGACGAGGCCCACCACCACGACCACCGGCACCACGACCAGCTGGGCAGCTGACGCCGGCGGGAGCCGATTCGGCGACACCGCCACCTACACTGGGCGGATGTCCCACTCCAAGCCCGGCCCCGCCGCCGCCACCGACCGTGCCGCCCTCGAACGGGTGACGGACATCTTCAAGGCGCTGTCGAACCCGGTGCGGGTCGGCATCGTGCGCGAGCTCGCGGCCGGCGACCGTGCCGTGCACGAACTGGTCGCGGCACTCGACGTCGCCCAGCCGCGCGTGTCGGAGCATCTCGCCGTGCTGCGCGGGGCGCGGCTCGTCGAGGCCCGCCGGGCAGGCCGCACGGTGAGCTACCACCTCGTCGACGAGCACGTTGCCCACATCGTCGAGGACGCCGTCGTGCACGCCGACGAGCACCGCTGACCGACGGCGTGCCCGCATCGCTCGCCCGTGTGCACCTCCCCGACATATCGTCACATCGCGATATAACGATGCTAGGGTTGGGTGGCCCACCGCGACCGAAAGGGATGCAACGCATGTCCGCGACCTGCACCGCCCACGAGGAGCACACGCACACACACGCGCCGGACTGCGGTCACGTCGCCGTCGAGCACGGCGACCACGTCGACTACCTCCACGACGGCCACGCCCACCACGGCCACGACGGCCACTGGGACGAGTGCGCCCTCGACGACGTCCACGTGACCGCCGCACCGCACGACCACCAGCACGGCGAGGGGTGCGGGCACGAGACCGTCGAGCACGACGATCACGTCGACTACCTCCACGACGGCCACCGCCACGCCGCGCACGGCGACCACTACGACGAGCACTGAGCTCACCGCTCCCGCGAACGCCCGCCGCCCGACGGCGGGCGTCGTCACGTCAGGCGGGCGGCTCCGGCGAACCGGAGTCGATGTGGCCGAGCTGGCGGCCGCCGAGCACGTGGAAGTGCAGGTGCGCGATGCTCTGGCCGCCGAGCTCACCCACGTTCGTCGTGATGCGGTAGCCGTCGGCGATGCCCTCCTGCTCGGCGACGCGAGCGCACATCGCGAAACAGTCCGCGAGCAGCCCTGCGTCGTCGGGCCCGAGGTCGTGGGCCGAGTCGACGTGGCGCTCGGGGATCACCAGCACGTGGACCGGGGCCCGCGGCGAGATGTCGCGGATCGCGACGATGCCGTCCGCGTCGGCGACCCGCTCCGAGGGGATCTCGCCCGCGACGATCCGGCAGAACAGACAGTCCTCGGCCATACGCGCCTCCTTCCGCTGCCGCCACCGTAGTTGCCCACCGCGGCGTCGTTCGTGGTCGCCGTCGCTACGAGGCAGACGGCGTGCGGGTATGCGCGGGAGAAGTTTGAGAATGATTCCTAGAAGCGTTATCGTCGGAGCTCCGTCGTCGAGGAGGCGTGGTGCCCCCGCAGCAGGTGCAGGACGTCGTCGTGGTCGGGGCCGGCCCGGCCGGGCTGGGTGTGGCCGCGATGCTCGGCCGCGTCGGTGTCGATGCCGTCGTGGTCGACCGCCACGAGATCGGCGCATCGTTCCGTCGCTGGCCGGAGGGCATGCGGCTGATCACCCCCTCGTTCACCGGCAACCAGTTCGGCCTGGTGGACCTCAACGCGATCACGCCAGAGACCTCACCGGCGCTCTCGCTGCTCGAGGAGCATCCCACCGGCGCCCAGTACGCCGCCTACCTGGAGCTCGTGGCCGACCTCGAGGAACTGGCCGTCCGGACGGGCGTCGAGGTCAACGACGTGGCCCCGCGACCCGACGGCAGCCTGACCGTGCACGTCGAGGGCGGCGCCGACCTGGCCGCCCGGCACGTCGTCTGGGCCGCCGGCGAGGCGCAGTACCCCCGCCTCGGCGGGTTCGCGGGGGCTTCCTGGTGCACGCCGGCGATCGAGGTGCGCCGTTGGGACGGTCACCCCGGCGACGACGTCGTCGTCATCGGCGGCTACGAGTCCGGCGTCGACGCGGCCGTGCACCTGGTGGCTCGCGGCCGCCGGGTGACCGTCGTCGACCCCGCCGCGCCGTGGGAGGTGGTCGATGCCGACCCCTCGCGCACGCTGTCGCCCTACACGCACGGCCGGCTGCGTACGGCACACGAGACCGGCCGGCTGCGCCTGGTCGGTGACGCCGGGGTCGTGGGGGTGACACGTGAACCGCACGGCTTCGAGGTCCACCTCGCCGGCGACGAGACGCTGCGCAGCGCCGGGCCACCCCTGCTCGCCGTGGGCTTCGAGGGCTCACTCACCCGGGTCCGCGACCGCTTCGCCTTCGACGCGCGCGGCCGGGTCGAGCTGACCGAGCAGGCCGACGAGTCGACCGTCGTGGACAACCTCTTCCTCGCCGGGCCGGCCCTGGCCCACCGGGAGGCCATCTTCTGCTTCGTCTACAAGTTCCGACAGCGCTTCGGCGTGGTCGCCCGCGAGATCGCCACCCGGCTGGGGCGTGACGCGACCCCGCTGGAGGCTGTCCGCCCCAGTGGCTTCCTGCTCGACGACCTGTCGTGCTGCGACGACTGCGCCTGCTGATGGCTGCCGTCTCCACTCCCACCCGCACCGTCGTGCTCGTCGGCGCCGAGTCGGCCGGCAAGACCTGTCTCGCCGCCGCCCTCGCCGGACGCACCGGCCGGCCCCTCAACGTCGCCGGGGCGACCACCGCCCTGGAGTCCTTCGACGACGGTGACGTCCGCTACGTCGACAGCCCCGGCCTGGTGCGCCACCTCGACACCGCGACGACCGCCACGACCCTGCAGGCGCTGCGCGACCGAGCGGACGACGTGCTGCTGCTCGTCGTGCGCGCCACCGACCTCGACGGCGACCTCGCGGTGCTGCTCCCGTTGGCGGCCGGACGGCACGCGGTCGTGGCCGTGACCCATTGGGACCGCGTCGCAACCACGGCCCACGCCCCGGCGGCGCTGTCGACCCTGCGGGCTCACCTCGGTGTCCCCGTGGTGGCGCTGGACGCCCGACGGCGCGGCCCCGCGCTGGCAGACCTGCGGACCGCCATAGACGCTGCCGCGCCATTGCCGGCCCTCCCGGCCGTGCCGCGGATCGGCTGGCGCGTGCAGCCGGCACCGGGCCTGCTCGAGCGGCCGCTGGTGGGGCCACCGCTGGCGCTCATGGCCCTGCTCGGGCCCGCGGCGGGCGTGGTCGCCGCCGCCGTCGCACTGGCCGGCCGCCTCGACCCCGTCGTCACGCAAGCCCTGACGCCGCTGGCCGCCGCGGCGGACCGGCTCCCCCCCGTCGCGGCCGCCGTGGTCGCCGGGGACTACGGCCTGCTGACGATGGGCCCGCTCCTGCTCGTGTGGGCCGCGCCGGTCGTGCTGGCCCTGGCCGCGCTGCTGGGCGTGCTCAAGGCCAGCGGGCTGCTCGACCGGCTCGCCAGTGCCGTGGACCCGCTGTTGCGACCGGTGGGGCTGGGGGGCCGCGACCTGGTGCGGGTCGTGGCCGGGTTCGGCTGCAACGTCCCGGCAGTCGTCTCGACGCGGTCCTGCGCGACGTGTTCCCGCGACGCCACCGTGGGTGCCATCGCGTTCGGCAGCGCGTGCTCCTACCAGTTGGGCGCGACCGTCGCCGTGCTGTCGGCGGCGGGGCGTCCCGGGCTGGTGCTGCCCTACCTGGGCCTCCTGCTGACCGGGATGCTGGTCCACGCCCGGCTGCTGGCACGCCGATCGCCCGCCCGGCACCTCGACATCGCGCTACTGAGTGGTCGGGCCTTCCTCACCCGTCCGCGGTGGGTCGACGTACGGCGCGAGATGGGCGGCGTGCTTCGCCACGTCGGCCTGCGCGCGCTGCCGGTCTTCGCCCTCATCACGGTGATGGCGGCCGTCCTGGCCGTCACGGGGCTGCTGGACGTACTGGCGCGGTCGCTGTCACCGTTGCTGGCGGCGCTGCGGCTACCGGGTGAGGCGGCACTACCGGTGGTGCTCGCCTCGGTCCGCAAGGACGGGCTGCTGCTGCTCGCGGAGCCGGACGTCGCGGCCGCGATGGACGGCGCACAGCTGCTGGCGGCGCTGGTGCTGGCCGGCGCCCTGCTGCCGTGCCTCGTGACCGCGCTGACCATCGCCCGCGAGCGGGGTCGGCGTGTCGCCGCGCGCCTGGTCACCCGGCAGGCGGCGCTGGCGCTGGTGCTGGCGGCGACGATCAGCTGGATCGGCCCGGTGGTGGTCCGATGAGCCGGATCCTGCTCGTCGGTGCAGGGCCGGCGGCCCTGGCGGCCGCGGTCGCGTTGCGCTGCCACGACCTCGACGGTGACCTCGAGGTGGTCGACCCGAGCGGGGCGTGGCTGACCGCGTGGCGGCGACGGTTCGCGCAGCAGGACATCCCCCACCTGCGCTCGCCGGCCGTCCACCATCCCCATCCGGACCCGTTCGCGTTGCTCGGCCACGAGGGCGGCGACGGGCTGGTCCCGAGCGGCGGCACCAAGTTGCCAACCACCGACCGCTTCGAGCGGTTCGTCGACCACCTCGTCGAGGAGGCCGGGCTGCGCGACCGCGTGGTCCCGACCGCGGCCCGCGCGCTCACCCTCGACGCCACCGGACGCGCGACGGTCCACCTGGCCGACGGCACCAGCCGCCGTCCCGACCACGTCGTGCTGTGCACCAACGCCCGCCGGCCGGTCGTGCCCGGAGCGCTGCGTGCGCTGGACGGCAGCGACCTCGTGGAGCACGGCGAGTGGGCGGACGTGCGCTCCGTGACGCCCGGCGAACGGCTGGTCGTGATCGGGGGCGGGCTGTCGGCCGCCCACCTCGCGCTCGGTGCGGCCCGCCGCGGCGCGACCGTCGTCCTGTTGGCCCGTCGACGCCTGCGGGTACGACGCTTCGACACCCACCCGAGCTGGCTGGGGCCGAAGAAACGGCGCCCGTTCGAGGCCGAGCCCGATCCTCGCCGGCGGCGGACCATCATCGACCACGCCCGCGGCGGCGGCAGCGTGCCGCCGCGCATCCGCCGCGACCTGCAGGCCTGCGTCGAGGCCGGCTCGATCGACCTGCGCGAGCGCGCCGGCGTGCTTCGCGCCGAGACGACCGGCGACCGGCTCGTGCTGCACCTCGAGGACGGCGACCGGCTTCGGGCCGACCGCATCTGGTCGGCGACGGGCGGCAGCGTCGACGTCGCCGCGGACGCCCTGTGCCGGGAGCTGCTGACGCGCTGTCCCGTGCCGCTGGCCGGTGGCCTGCCCGACCTGCCGCCCGACCTGCGCTGGCCCGGCACGAACGTACATCTCACCGGGTTCGCCACCGGGCTGCGACTGGGACCCACCGCCGGCAACCTGGTCGGCCACCGCCGCGCGGCACTGCGCCTGGTCGCCTCGCTGCGCGGGACCGATCCCGACCTCGACGACCGCATCCGGGCCGGTGCCGGCGCGTGCCCCGGACGTCGGCCCGTCGCGCGGCCGGCATCGGCGCCGGGCACGCGTCGATGAGCGACCCGGGAATGCGCGCCCTGCTCGACGCCCTGGCCTTCGCCACCGCCAGCCTGCACGGGGACACCGGGACGGCGATGGGCGTCGCGCAGGACGGCCTGCGCCGGAACCCGGGCGGTTTCCTCGACGCCGTCGCCACGACCGTGCAGATGCTGGCCGAGGAACTCGACGAGGCCGGCGGGGACGCGGCGGCGCTGCTGCGCGACCTCGGGCTGGGGGTGCAGACGGCAGCGCTGGACGAGACCACGACGAGCGACGACCGACACGACTGACAGGAACCAACAGTGGCGAAGAAGAGCAAGATCGCCAAGAACGAGCAGCGCAAGCGGACCGTCGCCCGGTACGCCGACCGGCGCGCCGCACTCAAGGCGGTGCTCCGCGATCCCGATGCCGGACACGAAGCCAGGCAGGCGGCCGCGCAGGCGCTGCAGAGGCTGCCGCGCGACGCCAGTCCCACCCGTGTCCGCAGCCGTTCGGCGATCGGCGGCCGGCCCCGCGGGGTGCTGACCCGGTTCGAGCTCGACCGCATCACGTTCCGCCAGAAGGCCCTCGATGGCGAGCTCCCCGGCATCCGCAAGGCCAGCTGGTGACCGCGGACCCGGAAGCTCGCGACCTAGCGGTCGGGGGCGCGGTCCAGATCGACCAGCAGCGGCGCGTGGTCCGACGGCTTGTCGCCGGCGCGGTTGTTCTTGCGGAAGTTGCGGTCGACGACCACGTTGCGGATCCCGAGGTGGTGGCTGACGAGCGCGTAGTCCAGCCGCATGCCCATCCCCCGGTGGAAGGCGCCCATCCGGTAGTCCCACCAGGTGAAGCCGGTCCCGTCGGGTTCGACCTCCCGGTAGGCGTCGACCAGTCCGACCGCCAGGATCGCCTCGAAGTGGGCGCGCTCCTCCGGCGTGACGTGCGTGGAGCCGCGGAAGACGGCCGGGTCCCACACGTCACGGTCGTCGCGGGCGACGTTGAGGTCACCGGCGATCACGGTCGGCCCGGCGGCCACGAGCTGGCGCGTCCGGTCCCGGGCAGCGTCCAGGAACGCGAGCTTGGCCGCGAACATGGGATGGTCCGGCGTCCGGCCGTTCACGACGTAGGTGCTGACGACCTGCACGCCGCCGACACGGGCCTCGACCCAGCGGGCCTCCTGGACGTCCGGTTCGCCGTCGAGTCCGCGGACGACCCGGTCCACCTCGAGGTCCTCACGCACCAGCAGTGCCACGCCGTTCCACCGTCCGGCGGAGTGCTCCACCGCGTGGTAGCCGGCCATCCCGAACTCCAGGTGCGGGAAGGCCTCGGCGGCGGTCTTGGTCTCCTGCAGGCACACGACGTCCGGATCGTGCTGGTCCAGCAGTTCGAACACCCGCGGCATGCGGGCGTTGAGCGAGTTGACGTTCCAGGTCACCAGCCGCACGTGTGGCCTCTTGCCGTCGATCGTCGACGTGCCGGGGGTCGTGGCGCTTCGTGACGCCGCCTGCGGGGGTGCATCACCCCGGCGGGCCGCACGGTAGCCCCCACCCACCCGGCCGACCGTCCGAGGCGGCCGACGGTCGTTCGTGGGCCGGCCGCGACGCGCGGTGCGGATAGGTTCGCGGCCCTTCGACCCCAGGACCACCGTGGCCCGCGACGCCTCGCCCGACACGGGTGCCGGGACCGCGCGCACCCGGCCCGTGTGGCTGACCGCGCCGGTCCTGACCGTCTCCGCGTTGTCGATCGGGGCGGGCCTGGCCCAGTTCAGCGTCACGGCGGTCATCGGCGACGTCGCTGCCCACTTCGGCGAGGTCGGCGCCGGCGACGAGGTGGCCGCGCAGATCGGCCTGCCGGCAACCACCCTCGGTGTCGCGCTGGCGTTGGTGCGGGTGTCGTCGCTGGCGAGCCTGCCGATCGCGGCGCTCGCGGACCGCTTCGGGCGCCGCAACCTGCTGTTGACACTGGCGGCCCTGGGGCTGTTCCTCACTTCCACCGCCGCCCTGTCGCCCGGCTTCTGGTGGTACGTGGCCCTGGTCGCCCTGGCGCGCCCGGCGCTGTCGACCGTGAACGCGCTGGCGGGCGTCGTGGCCGCGGAGGAGGCGACCTCCCGCGACCGCTCCGCGGCCATCGCGCTGGTGACGGCGGCCTACGGGCTGGGCGCCGGCGTGGTGTCGGTCGCCCGGGGGGCGCTGCCCGGCGATCCGTCGTTCCGCGTCGTCACCGCGTTCGCGCTCCTCCCGCTGCTGTTGCTGCCGCTGCTGGCCCGTAAGGTGCGCGAGCCGCGGATCGCCGCACGAGCCACCCATGCGCAGGGGCTACCGGGCCACGTGCCGCGGTCGCTGGCGAAACCGGTGACGCTGCTGGCCGTCGTCACCGGCGGGATCGCGATCGCCACCGGCCCCGGCTTCACCTACCTCTTCGTCTACGGCGAGGGCGTGCTCGGCGCCTCGCCGCTGTTCATCTCCGTGCTGGTGCTCGGTGCGGGACCGGCCGGGCTGGTCGGCATCCTGCTCGGACGGGCCGGGGCGGATCGGCTCGGGCGCCGCCTCACCGGCGGGCTGATGATGGCGGCGACCGGGGTGTCGATCGCCGTGGCCTACGCCGGCGAGGTGCCCGCGCTGGCCGTCGGCTACCTGCTGGCGATCGCCTTCAGCAGCGGGTTCGCCCCGGCGGCCGGAGCGCTGGCCGCGGAGATCGCCCCCACCACGTTCCGCGCGACCGTCGCCGGCTGGATGACCATGGCGGGGGTGCTGGGCGCCGTCCTGGGGCTGCTGTCGTTCGGGGTCCTGGCCGACCTGACGGGCGGGTTCGCCAACGCCTCGATCGCGATCGGCATCCTCGTGGCGGTGGTAGCGGCGCTGTTCGCCGGCCTGCCGGAGACGCGCGGTCACGAACTCGACCAGGACCTCGCACCGACCCCCTCGGACGGCGCGCCGGCCGACTGACGCCGCCCCCGCCGCCGGCGGGCCCGCGGTCAGCGACGCGGCTTGGGTGGGGCGATCAGGTCGCGCAGGGTCGCGGCGACCCAGGCGACCAGGTCGTCGGGCCGCGGCGAGGGCACCGGCAGCTGCAGGGTGAGCTGCTCGCGCTGGTACCGGTACCCGCGGTGCAGCCGCTCGAGACGGACCAGCTGCGACTCGGTCAGGTCCATCGGCGCCACCCGCAGCCGCCCGGCCGGCGTCAGCGTCACCTCCTGGATCTTCCAGCGTCGCAGGGCCGCCTTGAGGGCCGCCAGGGTGAGCAGCCGCTCGGCCGGTTCGGGCAGCGGGCCGAACCGGTCGGCGAGCTCGGCCTTGACGTCGCGGACGCCGCCGGCGTCGCGGATGGCGGAGATGCGCTTGTACAGCTCCAGGCGCTGACGTTCGTCCTCGACGTAGTCGTGCGGCAGGTGGGCGTCGAGCGGCAGCTCGACCTTGATCTCGACCTCCTCCTCGATCGGCTCGCCGGAGAGGTCGGCCACCTCCTCCTTGAGCAGCTGCGAGTACATCTCGAAGCCCACCGCGGCGACCTGGCCCGACTGTTCCGCACCGACGACGTTGCCGGCCCCGCGGATCTCCAGGTCGCGCATCGCGATCGCCAGCCCCGAGCCGAGGCGGGTGTGCTCGGCGATCGTCTTCAGCCGCTCGTAGGCGGGCTCGGTGATCGACGCCCCCTCCGGGTAGAGGAAGTAGGCGTAGCCACGCTCGGACGAGCGCCCGACACGCCCGCGCAGCTGGTGCAGCTGCGAGAGGCCCAGCAGGTCGGCGCGCTCGATGATCAGCGTGTTCGCGTTGGGCACGTCCAGGCCGGACTCGATGATCGTCGTGCACACCAGCACGTCGAACTCGCGTTCCCAGAAGCGCACCATGACGCGCTCGAGCTGGCGCTCGTCCATCTGCCCGTGGGCGACCTCGACCCTGGCGTCGGGGACCATCTCCTGGATCCCGGCGGCCACCCGATGGATCGAGTCGACCTGGTTGTGGACGTAGAAGACCTGCCCGTCGCGCAACAGCTCGCGGCGAATCGCGAGGGCGATCTGGGCCTCGTCGTACTCGCTGACGACCGTCATGACCGGCTGGCGGTCCTCGGGCGGCGTCTCGATCACGGACAGGTCGCGCAGGCCGGACACGGCCATCTCCAGCGTGCGCGGGATCGGGGTCGCCGACATCGACAGCACGTCGACCGAGGTCCGCAGCTGCTTCAGCCGCTCCTTCTGCGCGACGCCGAAGCGCTGTTCCTCGTCGGCGACGACCAGCCCGAGCTCCCGCCACCGCACGGTCTTGCCCAACAGGGCGTGGGTGCCCACGACGATGTCGACGGTCCCGGCTGCCAGCCCGTCGAGGATGCGCTTGCGGTCCTTCGGGGTGGTGAAACGGCTGAGCGACTCGACCTCGACGGGGAAGCCGGAGAAGCGTTCGCGGAAGGTCTCGAAGTGCTGCTGGGCCAGGATCGTCGTGGGCACCAACACGGCGACCTGCTTGCCGTCGAACACCGCCTTGCCGGCGGCCCGCACGGCCACCTCGGTCTTGCCGAAACCGACGTCGCCGGCCAGCAACCGGTCCATCGGGACCGGCGTCTCCATGTCGCGTTTGATCTCCTCGATGGTGGTGAGCTGGTCGGGCGTCTCCACGTGCGCGAACGCGTCCTCGAGCTCGGCCTGCATGGCCCCGTCGGTCGAGAACGCCGTCCCCGGCGAGTGCATCCGGGCGGCGTAGAGGCGGATGAGGTCGGCGGCGATGTCGCGGACGGCCTTGCGGACCCGGTTCTTGGCCCGCTCCCACTGCGCCCCGCCCAGCGACATGACGGAGGGGGTCTCGCCGCCCTGGTAGCGGGTGACCGCGTCGACCTGGTCGGAGGGCACGTACAGCGTGTCGCCGTCGGCGTACTCCAGCAGCACGTAGTCGCGCTTGGCGACCTTGCCGCCCGGGGCCGGGAACTCACGTGTCACCATGCCGCGGTAGCGGCCGACGCCGTGGGTGCGGTGCACGACCGGGTCGCCCTCGCGCAGCTGCAGCACGGCGTCCGCGGCGCTGGTGCGGGTGCCCAGACGCCGGTTGGCCCGTCGTCGCCGGGGACCGAAGACGTCCCAGGTGCCGAGCACGGCCAACGCGAGCTCGTCCGACCGGAAGCCCGTCCGCAGGCGGCTGACGGTCACCTCGACGCGGCGGCCCTGCGGCTCGGGGGGGAGCGCGCCCACGATCGCGGAGGGCACGCCCTGCTCGCCCAGCACGTCGGCGATCCGGCGCGCCGGCCCGTCGGCGTCGACGGCGACGACGACGCGCTTGCCCTCGCGTAGCAGCCCGTTGGCCCGCTCCGCGAGCGTGACGACGTCGCCGCGGAAGGAGTCCCACGGCGCGCCGGGCAGCCGCGTCCCCCCGGCGGCACCGAACGGAGTCAGCCGCCAGATCCGCTGCGGGCTGCGCGCCAGCAGCTGGTCGGGGGTGGCGAAGTTGGTGCCCTGCAGCGGGACCTCCGCGCCGGCCACCGTGTCGAGCGCGGCACCGTCCTGCCCGGCGAACGCGGCCGTCTGCCACGCGGTCTCCGCCAGGACCTCGGCCTCCTCGCGCAGCTTCGTGGCACGCTCCTGCAGCAGCAGCGGGTCGAGCAGCGCGAGCCCCGCCGTGTCGGGCAGGAAGTCGCTCAGCAACGCCGGTTCGTCGCGCAGCAGCAGCACCAGCGCCTCGGCGCCCTCGAAGGTCTGCCCGTCGGCGAGCCGGTCGAGCGACTCGGTCAACTCGGGCCAGTCCGCGACACGGGCGCGGGCCGTCTCGCGCAGGGCGTCGTCGAGCACCAGCTCCCGGGCCGGGTCGATGACCACGCGCTCCACCGCGTCGGTGGAACGCTGGTCGCCGACCGAGAACTCACGCAGCGATTCGACGTCGTCGCCCCAGAACTCCACGCGCACGGCGTGGTCGCCACCGGTGGGGAACACGTCCACGATGCCGCCGCGCACGGCGAACTCGCCGCGCGCCTCGACCTGCGTCGTCCGGCTGTAGCCGAGGGCGGCCAGGCCCTCGACCAGCCGGTCGAAGCCGTCCCACCTCGAAGTCAGTTCGATCGGCCGTTGTGCGGTCAGGGCCGGATCCATCGGCTGCACGGCGGCCCGCACCGGCGCGACCACGACCTGCAACGGGCGCTCGTGCGCGTCGGGGTGGCAGAGCCGGTCGAGCACCGCGAGGCGCCTCCCGACGGTGCGCGGCTGCGGCGACAGCCGCTCGTGGGGCAGCGTCTCCCAGGCGGGGAAGACCGCGACGCGGTCCTCGCCGAGATAGGCCGCGATGCCGTCGGCGACCGCTTCGGCGTCGGAGGTGCGCGGCGTGAGGACCAGCAGGGGCGCCGCCCGCTCGGCGAGCAGGCTCAGCACGTACGGGCGCACCGACGGCACGCAGACCAACTCGTCCTCGGCCTCGAGCTCCTCCGGCCACTCGGCACGGCCCGGACGCAGCGCCGCGGCGAGCGGGCCGACGGCGATGCCGGGATCCAGGACGTCGTCGATACTGGCTGGTGCGCTCACGGTCGACCTCGGCTGGAGCGGTGGCGGTGGCGGCGTGCCACCGGGGACGGACGCCGCAAAGGCCGACCCGGACGCCGACGGGGTGCGTCGGCCGGCTCGGCGCATGATGGTGGCGTGTGCGATTGGCGACGCGCCCGCGCGAAGGCGTCCGCGCGGCACGTGCCTCGACAGTGTGCCGCTCGACCACGACCCGAGCGAACCGTTACCGTGTGCGCATGGCCGCTTCGCAGCGTCGACGCTTTCCGTGCCCCCCGGTCGTCCGGGGGGTCGAGCGCCGCTCGCGCTGACGCGCACCTCGCTCCCCCGATCCACCGGGGGGCGTCGCGACACCACCGCGCCCGACGAGGCGCACACGCGACGACACGAGGAGCGCTCTGCCATGACCACGTCGACCACGACGTTGCCGGCGGCGACCGTCCGCCGGCTGCTGACCCTACGTGACCTGACCGACCCGACCGCCGGCGCGCACGCGCTGCAGGAAGCCGTCGACCGCATCGAGGCGGCGCTGGCGAACGCCGCGGCCGTGCCCGTCCACCGCCACCGACCCAACCCGGTGGTGGCGGTCGCCGACAACTACGACCGGCTGGGCTATCCCCCGGACGCCGCGGCTCGCGACGCCCGCTACAGCCGCTATCTCACCGCCGACCTGATGCTGCGGGCCCACACGTCGGCGGCGATGCCGCTGCTGCACGAGCGGCTCGCCGCCGGGGATCTCCATGCCGGCGAGACCGACCTGCTGTTGAGCGTGCCGGGACTCGCCTACCGCCGTGACGTGGTGGATCGCCAGCACGTGGGCGAACCGCATCAACTGGACCTCTGGCGGGTGCGCCGCGACGGACCGCCCCTGACCGTGGAAGACCTCGAGGCACAGATCACCACGGTGATCGACGCGGTACTGCCTGGACGCCGCTGGCGGACCGAGCCGCGGGTCCACCCCTACACGACGGACGGCCGCCAGATCGACGCCGCCGCCGACGACGGCAGCTGGGTCGAGGTGGGCGAGTGCGGCCGCACGCACCCGGAGGTCCTGCGCCGCGCCGGCCTGGACCCGTCGACCGTGTCGGGGCTGGCGATGGGCCTCGGGCTGGATCGGCTGGTGAATGCTGGCCAAGGGCCTCGACGACATCCGACTGCTGCGTGCCACCGACCCGCGGATCGCGAGGCAGATGCTGGACCTGTCGCCCTACGTCCCGGTGTCGTCGATGCCGCCCGTGCGCCGTGACCTGTCGCTGGCGATGGACGCCGAACCGGACCCCGAACTCCTCGGTGACCACGTCCGCGACCTGCTGGGGGCCGACGCCGCCGCAGTCGAGCAGGTGCAGGTCCTGGCCAGCACGCCGGTCGCGCGACTGCCGCAGGTGGCACGCGAACGACTCGGTGCGCGGGACGGGCAGGTCAACGTCCTGGTCCGTGTGGTCCTGCGCGACCTGGACCGCACACTCACGGCAGACGAGGCCAACATGCTGCGCGACCGGATCCACGCCGCGCTGCACCGCGGCACGGTGTGGCAGTGGGCGACCGGGTCGCCGCCCGAGCCCTAGCGCGGCTTCGGGCGTGGGCGGCGCGCCATGTTCGGATCGATGCCCTGCGGGATCGGCGGTGCCTTGTCGAGCGGCTTGAGCCGGCGTTCGAGCTTGGGCACCTCGGTCTTCTTCAACTCGCGCGGCAACTTGTTCATGGTGAACTGCAGCTTGTTGAGCGCGACCGTGTCGTCCCGCCCGTCGCCGACCACCAGCGTGTGCAGCGGCGCGTCACCGGCGACGCGCTGCAGGCGCTTGCGTTCCTTGGCGAGCAGGCCCTTGACGCGCTGACGCGACGAGCCCTCGGCGACCAGCACGATGCCGCAGCGACCGACGACGCGGTGCACCAGGTCCTGCTTGGCGTTCACGGCCACGGCGGGGGTCACGAACCACTGGCCACGCATCTGCTGCAGGACCGCCGCCGCGGCCCCGGGGTGACCCTCCAGGGCGGCGAACTGCGCCTTCTGCAGCCGCCGGTTGAAGACGACCATCGCCCCCATCATCGTGAACAGGATGGCGAGCGGGATCGCGAGCCACGGCGTGATCAGCAAGCCGAGCAACGCGCCCACGAGCAGGCCGAGCAGCGCACCGCCGGCGATCCAGGCCGGGGCCTTGGGGTCGACCTGCTTGAGCTGCCCCCAGGCCAGCCGGATCTGCTGGAGCCTCTCCTTCACGACCGTCTCCTCGCGTCGTCTCCGCGTGCGCCGTGGTAGCGGTTCTGTGTGGGCTCGAGGCCCTCCGTGGCGAGCATCACGACCGCGTCGGCCGCCTCTTCGAGGGTGACGTCGACGATCTCGCGCTCGGCCGGCGAGAACCTTCGCAGCACGAAGTCCTTGCCGGGCATGCGCCCCGGCGGCCGGCCGATCCCGATGCGCACGCGCAGGTAGTCCCGGCTGCCGAGGGCCCGATCGAGGTCCTTCAGCCCATTGTGGCCTGCGGGGCTGCCGCCCCGCTTGACCTTGAGTGCGCCCGGTTCCACGTCGAGGTCGTCGTGCAGGGCGATGATGCGGTCGACCGGGACCTTGAACCAGGCCGCGGCCTGCTGGACGGGCCCGCCCGAGGTGTTCATGTAGCTCTGCGGGATGGCCAGCGCGAAGCGACGTCCGGCGACCTTGACCTCGGCGGTCTCGCAGCGGGCCCGTTTGTTGCGGGTCAACTGCGCGTGCTCGCGACGGGCGAAGGCGCGGACCGCGTCCGCGCCCACGTTGTGCCGGGTACCGCCGTATTCGAGTTCGGGGTTGCCGAGGCCGACGACGAGCCAGCGGTCGTCGTCGGCCACGGGTGAACTCCTGAAGAAGCGCAGGGCCCTCAGGCCTCCTCGGCCTCGGCGGGCTCGGCGACGACGTCCTCGGCCGGTTGGGCTTCGGCCTCGACCTCGACACCGGTCTCCTCGCCGGCGCCGACGGCCTCCTCGAGGGCCTCGAGCTCGGCCTCGCTGACCGGGGCGTTGATCGTCACGACGGTGGTGTCGGGGTCGGTCTCGAACTCCGCGCCCTCGGGGAGCTGGTCCTGGAGGTCCTCGATGCGCTTGACGTCGCCGATCTCCATGCCCTCGACCGAGATCTCCAGCGAGTTGGGCACGTCGAGCGGACGGACCAGCACCGGGGCGGTGTAGAGGATCTGGTTGACCACGCCACCGCCGGGCGCGACGTCCTCCTCGCCGACGAGGTGGATCGGCACCTCGACGGAGATCTGCGAGTCGGTGTCGACGGCGAGGAAGTCGACGTGGAGGGTCTCCTGGCGGACCGGGTGGATCTGCAGGTCGCGGGCCAGGGTGAGGTGGGTGCTGCCCTCGATGTCCAGGCGGATCATGGCGTTGCGGCCGGCCTCGGTGTGCAAGGCGTGGTACAGCTCGAGCGCGTCGACGCTGACCGGCGTCGGGTCGACCTTGTAGCCGTACACGATGCCGGGGACCCGGCCTTCCTTGCGCAGACGGCCGGCGGCGCCCTTGCCCTGGTGGGTGCGCTTCTGGGCGCTGAGCGGGACCTGCTTCGACACGGTGGTGCTCCTCGGGATGTTCTTCGTCCCCGGCGTGGGTCGGTCACCGTCTGTCGCGGCGAGCCCCCGGTCGGGAGCCGACCGCGGCGTGCCCGTGCGGGCGTGTCGTGCGGCGGCGAGATGTCACGTGGGGTGTGCGTGTGCGCGGCGGTGAACGCGGGAGTTCGGTGACGGCCGGACACGCGGCCGGCCCGCGAACGAGAACGACGCGGGCCGTGGCACACGAGCGTACCCGTCCGCTCGCGGCCCCGGCAACCGGGCCGGGGCGATTCCACCCCGCGCAGCGCTCCGACCCGTAGGGACGGGGCAACGAGGGCGCGGACCCGCGCGACCGCCAACGACACCGCAGCGGAGGGATGGGGGGCAACGAGGGCGCGAAGCGCCCGAGAAGGGGGACCCATCCCCAGAATTCAGACGTTCTCGCCGCGGAAGATCTCGGAGACGGACTGGTCCTCGAAGACGGCGCGCAGCGCGGAGGCGAGGATGGGGGCGATCGAGAGGACGACGAGCTTGTCGATCCGCCGTTCCTCGGGGATCGGCAGCGTGTTGGTGACGACGACCTTCTCGATGACCGAGTTCTTGAGGCGTTCGGCGGCCGGGTCGGAGAACACGGGGTGGGTGGCGCAAGCGATGACGCGGGTGGCGCCGCGCTCCTTCAGCAGTTCGGCGGCGCCGCAGATCGTGCCGGCGGTGTCGATCATGTCGTCGATCAGGATGCAGGTCTTGCCGTCGACCTCACCGATGACGTCGAGGGTCTCCGACACGTTCTGCTGGTCGGGGTCGCGGCGCTTGTGGAGGATCGCGATGGGTGCGCCGAGGTGGCCGGCGAACTTCTCCGTGAGCCGCACGCGGCCGGCGTCGGGCGAGACGATGACGCGGTCGGTGGCCTGCGTGTTGTCGGCGATCCACTGGACCAGCAGGGGCAGCGCGGTGAGGTGGTCGAACGGGTCGTCGAAGAAGCCCTGGATCTGCCCGGTGTGCAGGTCGACGGACATGATGCGGTCCACGCCGGTGGACTCGTACATGTCGGCGATCATGCGCGCGGCGATGGCTTCGCGGGAGCGGGCCTTCTTGTCCGAGCGCGAGTAGCCGTAGTACGGGACGACCGCCACGGTGCGCTTGGCGGAGGCCCGCTTGAGCGCGTCGAGCATGATGAGCTGCTCGATCACGAAGTCGTTGATGCTCATCCCGCCGGGGATGGACAGGTGCGACTGGATGACGAAGACGTCGCCGCCGCGCACGGATTCGGCGAAGCGGGCGTAGAGCTCACCGTTGGCGAACTGCGCGAGCTTCACCTCACCGACGCGCATCCCCAGGTGGTCGGCCACCTCGCGGGCGAGCTCCGGGTAGGAGGACCCGGAGAAGATGTGCATGCGCTTCTTGGTGACGACTTCCACGGCAGCCTCGACGGGCGGGCGGGAGCGGGGGTACCTCGGACGGTAGCCGGCGGGCCGCCCGGCCGGCGAGCCGGACCGCTGTGGGCAACCCGGTCCGTCCGAGCGCCGCGCGCCGCTGGCCACGTCCGTACCCCGTGGCGCGCGGCGCCGTCGCGTCACGCGGGGACGCCGAGATGGCCGAGCAGGTCCGCCGGTGTGTCCACGACCACGTCGGCGCCCGCGGCCTCGAGCTCCGCACGGTCCCCGATGCCCCAGGTGACGCCGAGGGTGCGCGTGCCGACGGCGCGTCCGGCGTCGACGTCGTGGTGACGGTCGCCGACCATCCACACGGCAGCGGGGTCCAGCGCGTCACCGAACGGCGCCAGCGCCCGCCGCAACGCGGCCGCCTTGGCCTCCTCGAGGGCGCTCAGTGCGGGGGCGTGCACCTCCTCGACGTGGCCGGCGAGGCCAACGGCCGCGAGGATCGGGGCGGCGAACTCGCGCGGTTTGGAGGTGACGACCAGTACCGACCGCTGCGTGGCGACCGCGGCGAGCACCTCGGCGATGCCGGGCACCGCCGTGGTGTGCGTCAGCGACACCTCGGCGTAGCGGCTGCGGTACGCGTCGATACACGTGGTGGCGCCGGCGGGGTCGTGACCGGCCGACGTCAGCAGGCTCGTGAACGTCTCCAGCAGCGGCGGACCGATGAAGCGGTGCAGCGCGGCCTCGTCGTGGGGCTCGAGGCCGGCGTCGACCAGCGCGTGATTGATGCACGAGGCGATGGCGGCGCGGGAGTCGACGAGGCAGCCGTCGAGGTCGAAGCAGACGGGTGGCGTCACCGGCCGTGCTGCCGGCGGCGCTCGGCGGCCCAGCCTTCCTTGTTGACCTGGCGGGCGCGGGCGATCGCGAGCGCGTCCGCCGGCACGTCGTCGGTCAGGGTGGAACCGGCCGCGACGAAGGCGCCGCTGCCGACGGTCACGGGCGCGACGAGCATGGTGTCGCAGCCGACGAAGGCACCGTCCTCGATGGTGGTGTGCGACTTCGTGAAGCCGTCGTAGTTCACGGTGATGACGCCGCAGGCGATGTTCACCTGCTCCCCCACGGTCGCGTCACCGAGGTAGGCGAGGTGCGGCACCTTGGAGCCGTCCCCGATCTGCGCGTTCTTGGTCTCCACGAAGGCGCCGGCCTTGGACTTCACGCCCAACCGGGTGCCGGGCCGCAGGTGGGTGAACGGACCGACGGACGCGTGTTCGCCGATCACGGCCTCCGTGGCACGGGTGGAGTGGACGGTCGCGTCGTTGCCGACCTGGCAGGCGGTGAGGTGGCTGTTGGGGCCGACGACGGCGCGCTCGCCGATGCGTGTGCCCGACTCCAGGATGGTGCCGGGCAGCAGAACCGCGTCGCGTCCCACCTCCACGTCCACGTCGAGGTGGGTGGTGGCGGGGTCGGCGACGGAGACGCCGACCTCGGTCATGAGGTGGTCGAGGTGGCGCCGGCGGAGCACGGCCGCGGCGTCGGCGAGCTGGCGGCGGTCGTTGACACCGGCCACCTCGTCCTCGCTGGTGACGAAGGCGGCGACCGGTTCGCCCTTGCCGGCCAGGATCCCCACGACGTCGGTGAGGTAGAGCTCGCCCTGGTCGTTGTCGGTGTCGAGCTGGCCGAGCGCCGCGACGAGGTGGTCGCGTGCGACGACGTACATGCCGGCGTTGATCTCGTCGATCGCGCGTTGCGCGTCGGTGGCGTCGCGCTGCTCGACGATGCCGGTCACGTTGCCGTCGGCGTCGCGCAGGACGCGGCCGTAGCCGGTCGGGTCCTCCAGCCGCGCGGTGAGCATCGCGGCGGTGCTGCCCTGGGCGGCGGCCAGCAACCGCTCCAGCGTCGGTGCGGTCAGCAGCGGCGTGTCCCCCGGCAGCACCAGTACCCGGTCGACGTCGTCGGCCAGGGCCGGCATGGCGACCTGCACGGCGTGCCCGGTGCCGTGCTGCTCCTCCTGCACGACCGTGGTCAGACCGGGGAGGTCGCTGGCCTGCACGGAGGCGGTCACGTCCTCGGCCTGGTGGCCGACCACCACCACGACCTGGCCGAGCCCGAGCGGCCGCAGCGCCTCCAGCACGTGGCCCACCAGCGTCCGGCCCGCTGCCCGGTGCAGCACCTTGGCGAGGTCGGAACGGAAACGGGTCCCCTTGCCGGCGGCGAGGACGACCGCGGCGGTGCGGGCGTTGTCGGACACGTCAGGACCTTCCGGTGGGTACGACACGAGACCGGCCCGGTGGCGCCGGGATCCGGGCGGGACCTTACCGGTGGTGTCACCGGCCGAGTCCGCCCGCGGGCCGGGACCATCCCGCCGGCGCGCTCCGGCGCTCGTAGGTCCCACCGACGCACGTCCGGCCTCCTCGACCTCGAACGCCGTGACGCCCCGACCGTGACCCGTGCCTACACCATCGGCAGCGGCTGCCCGTGGGCCCGCCACACCCCGCCGGCGTCGTCGGCGAGCTTCTGGAAGGTGGTCGCCTGCAGCGTGCGGATGGTCGCGTCGCGGACGTCGGCCCAGACGTCGCGCATCGAGCACCCGTCGCCGACCTCGCAGGGCTCGGGGTTGCGTCGGGTGGCGCAGCCGATCGGCGCGAGCGGTCCCTGGAACAGCCGCACGACCGTCTCCAGGGTGATGTCGGACGCGGGCTTGTTGAGCCGGTAGCCGCCGTACCGACCGCGGGTCGCACGCACGAGGCCGGCTGTCCGCAGCGTCGGCATGACCTGTTCGAGCACCGAGCGGGGAACGGCCGTTCTGGCCGCCAGATCGTCCAGTGTCAGCAGTTCGTCGCCGTCCGCGAGCGCCAGTGCGAGCACGGCCCGGGCCGCGTAGTCGGTGCGTCGGCCGATCCACATCGCGGTTCCTCGTGACGGTTGTCCCTGCACCTCCCACCCGCGAGGCGCCGAAACTGCGGTCCTGCTCCATCCCGACTAACTCTACGCGCAATGTCGAGATTGCGCGACGGTCACCTGGAGGGACTGCATGCGCCGCTTCCCCCTCCCTGCCGCCCTGCTCACGACCGGCCTGCTGCTGGGCGGCTGCGGCGCCACCTCGACGGCGGCGTCCGACGACGCGCCGACGTCCGCCAGCGATACCGGCGCGTCGGCGGAGCCCTCCGGCACGCTGCGGCTGGGCTACTTCCCGAACGTCACCCACGCGCCGGCCATCGTCGGGCTCGGTGAAGGGCTGTTCGAGCAGGCGCTGGGTGACGGCGTGACGTTGGAGACCCGGACCTTCAACGCCGGTGGCGAGGCGATCGAGGCGCTGCTGTCGGGCGCGATCGACGCGACCTACATCGGCCCGAACCCGGCGATCAACGGCTTCGCCCGCTCGAACGGCGAGGCGCTGCGCATCGTTGCGGGCACGACGTCCGGCGGGGCCTACCTCGTCACCCGTCCCGAGCTCACCGACCCCGCGCAACTGGCCGGCACCACGCTGTCGACGCCGGCGCTCGGCAACACCCAGGACGTGGCACTGCGGGCGTGGTTGGCCGAGGAGGGCTTCGAGACGACTCCCGAGGGTGGCGGCGAGGTCGCGATCCAGCCGCAGGAGAACGCCCAGATCCTGGAGACGTTCCTCGACGGTCAGATCGACGGTGCCTGGGTGCCCGAACCCTGGGCGACGCGCATGATCGAGGAGGGCGGCGGGCGCGTCCTGGTCGACGAACGGGACCTGTGGCCGGACACCGACGGCGAGTACGTCACCACCCACCTCGTCGTCGCGACCAGCTTCCTCGAGGAGCAGCCCGAGATCGTCGCGGCGCTGCTGCAGGGCCACCTCGACGCCATCGAGCGCACGACCGCCGACCCGACCGCCACCGCCGGCGTCGTCGCCGACGGCATCGCGGCCGTCACGGGCGTCTCCCCCGACACCGGCGTCGTGGAGCAGGCGCTCGGGAACCTCACCTTCACCCCCGACCCGATCGCAGACTCGCTGCGCGGTTCGGCGGACGCCGCCATCGCGGTCGGGCTGCTCGAACCCGTCGACCTCGACGGCATCTACGACCTGACGACGCTGAACCGCCTGCTGACGCAGCGCGGAGACGAGGAGGTGTCCGAGTGAGCCCCGATCCCGCCACGCTGACCACGCCAGAGGTCGTGACCGACGCCACCGCCGTCGACGTCCGCGACGTCCGGCGTACGTACCCGGGCGGCGTCGTCGCCCTCGACGGCCTCGACCTGCAGGTCCCACGCGGCGGCTTCACGTGCCTGGTCGGCGCGTCGGGCTGCGGCAAGTCGACCCTGCTCGACCTGCTGGCCGGCCTGTCGCAGCCGACCTCGGGCTCGGTCGCCACCGACGGTCGGAGCGCGCTGCTGTTCCAGGACGCCGCCCTGTTCCCGTGGCTCACCGCACAGCGCAACGTCGAGCTGGCACTGCGACTTCGCGGTGTGCCCCGCGCTCGGCGCCGCGATCGCGCCCGTGAGTTGCTGCACCTCGTCCACCTCGAGGGCTTCGAGCACCGCCGCCCGCACGAGCTGTCGGGCGGGATGAGGCAACGCGTCGCGCTCGCCCGTGCGCTTGCCCAAGAGGCCGAGATCCTGCTGATGGACGAGCCGTTCGGCGCGCTCGACGCGATCACCCGCGACCTCATGCACGACGAGTTGGAGGCGCTGTGGTCCGCGCAGGGGCTCACCGTCGTGTTCGTCACACACAACGTGCGCGAGGCCGTGCGCCTCGGCGACGAGGTGGTCGTGCTCACCAGCAGGCCCGGGCGGGTGTCGGCGCGGCTCACGATCGAGCTGCCTCGTCCCCGGACGCTGGCCGACGCCGCCGTCGCGGAGCTGTCCGGCCAGATCACCGACGTCCTGCGCCGGGAGGTGCGCCGCCATGCCGTCGCCTGACACCCTGGGCCGGGAGTTCGCCGGCATCGACCACCTGGACACGGCGGAGACCGGGCGAGCGTCGACGGCGGCGCGCGTGTGGGCCGGCGCGTGGCCGAAGCTCGCCGCCACGGTGCTCCTGCTCGGCCTGTGGCAGGCCGTGGTGTGGTCCGGCTGGCGGCCGCCGTACGTGCTGCCCGGCCCGGCGGCCGCCCTCTCGGCCGTGTGGGAGGGGCTGCGTGACGGGTCGCTGCCGGCCGCGTTCGCCACCACCATGTCGCGGGCGACGATCGGGTTCGCCATCGCGATCGTGATCGGGGTGGCGCTCGGGCTCGCGGTCGCGAGCGTGCCGTGGTTGCGGACCGCCGTCGGCTCGCTGATCACCGGCATCCAGACCATGCCGTCGATCGCCTGGTTCCCACTCGCGATCCTGCTGTTCCAGCTCTCGGAGCGCGCGATCCTGTTCGTGCTGGTCCTGGGGGCGGCACCGGCGATCGCGAACGGGCTGTTGCACGGCATCGACCACACGCCGCCACTCCTGCACCGGGCGGGCCGGGTGCTGGGCGCGTCCGGGCTCGACCGTTACCGGTTCGTGGTCCTGCCGGCCGCGCTGCCCGGTTTCGTGGGCGGGTTGAAGCAGGGCTGGGCGTTCGCGTGGCGCAGCCTGATGGCCGGCGAGCTGCTGGTGATCATCGCGGCGCGCCCGTCGCTGGGCACGCGGCTGCAGTTCGCCCGCGAGTTCTCCGACGCCGAAGGGCTGCTGGCCACCATGCTGGTGATCCTGGTCATCGGGATCGCGGTGGATGCGCTGGTGTTCGGCCGGCTCGAGCAGGCCGTCCGCCGCCGCTGGGGCCTGCTGCCGACCTGAGTCCGTCGCCGGCAGCCGCGGCGCGAACCGGGGAGCGACACCGGGGGGTTCTCACCCTCGGTCGCTCCCCACCTTGCGGTGTCTGCCGGCTGGATGGCTGGGAGGCAGGGGCTCGAACCCTGAATACCGACTCCAAAGGACGGCGTGTTGCCGATTACACCACCTCCCAACAGCGCCCGTCCGTGCACGACGGCCGGGCGCCGGGGCGTGCGAGGGTAGTCGGCCCGGACGAGGTCGCCGACGCGGGGCCCGCGCCGGCGGCCGGCGACGGCCGTCGCCCGGCTCTCCCACCGATGTACGGACCTAGTCGACCGCGACCTCGGGGCCGCCCGCTGGTGACAGCGCGATCTCCACGCGGTCGAACAGGCCCTTTACACGGGTCGACAGCTCGAGCGCGTGCTGGGCCGACGCGGCCAGCCCGACCACCGTGGGTCCCGAGCCGCTGACCAGCGCCCCGAGGGCGCCCTCGGCCAGGAAGGCGTCCCGGGCCTCGCGGAGCTCGGGCCGCAGGGAGAAGGCGGCTTCCTCGAGGTCGTTGTAGAGGGCGGCGCCCAGGGCCTCGGTGTCGCCGGTGCGCAGTGCCTGCAGGACCGCGTCGGGCTCCGCCTCCGAGGGCCGGCCGACCTCGTCGAAGGCCCGGTAGACGGCCGGCGTCGACAGCGGCTGCTCGCTGATGCCGACCACCCAGTGGTAGGTGCCGCGGCACAGCACCTGCGCCGTCGAGATGCCGGTGCCCGTCGCCAGGGCGGTCCCGCCCGTGACGCAGAACGGCACGTCGGCGCCCAGTTCCGCGGCGATCTGCCGCAATTCCTCGCGGTCGAGCTCGGTGCCCCACAGCTCGTTCAGGGCGAGCAGCGTCGCCGCCGCGTCGGCCGATCCGCCGGCCATGCCGGCCGCCACCGGGATCCGTTTGGTCAGGTGCAGTCGGGTGACCGGGACCGTGCCCTCGTCCTCGCGGTGGGCGGTGCCGACACCGACCAGCCCCATCAGCTGCCGGGCGGCCCGCACGGCGAGGTTGTCCGGCCCGGGCGGGACCTCGGGCCCGGCCTCCTGGGTGAAGGCGAGATCCATGAACCGGCGCGCGGCCGGGTGGGCCGAACTGGCCGAACCGTCGAGCTTGGCGAGCACGGTGTCGTGGATCGAGACCGTCTGCAGGATCGTCACGAGCTCGTGGTAGCCGTCGGGACGAAGGCCGCGGACGGACAGGAACAGGTTGACCTTGGACGGCACGCGCACGCGGACACGGGCCGCTGCCGTGACCCCGGCGCCGTCCACGCGCGGCCTCCCGATCTGCTCCGGCTCCCCTGGACCGCCTGGCATCCTAGGGACCGCGACCGGCTGGCCCGATTCGGCGACCGCGTGCGTGGCGCGACCGCACGGCGAACGCCGGGTCGCGCGCCGAAAGCTCGCGCGTCACACGGACACACCGGCGGCGGCCAGGGCGGCGTCCAGACGTTCCACGTCCGCTGGAGACAGCCTCTCCGCGCGGGCGCCGAGGTCGATCCCGGCATCGGACGCGGCCGCCGCCAGCGCCGGGCCCGGCGCGAGGTGGCGCAGGTTGTTGCGCAGCGTCTTGCGCCGCTGCCGGAACGCGGTCTCGATGAGCCGGAAGCGGCGCGCGCGCACCTCCCCCGCCGGAGCATCGGCCCGGCGGGTGATGCGCACCATCACGCTGTCCACGTTGGGCACCGGGTGGAACACGGTGCGGGGGATGGTCAGCGCCACCTCGGCGTTGGCGACGGTGCCGAGCTTGCAGCTGACCGCGGCATACAGCGAGTCGCCGGGCACCGCCGCCCAGCGTTCGCCGACCTCGCGTTGCACCATCACGAACAGGTCGTCGACCGCCGGGTCCTCCAGCGCGTGCATGATCAGCGGGGTGGCCACGTTGTAGGGCAGGTTCGCCACCAGCCGGGCGGGGCCGCCGCCCACCAGCGCACCGAGGTCGGCCTGCAGCGCGTCGGCGTGGACCACCTCGACGTCGTCGCGGCCGCGCAGCACCTCGGCCAGTGCCGCCACGAAGCCGGCGTCGATCTCCACCGCGACCACGCGCCGGACGGTGTCGGCGAGCCCGAGCGTGAGCGACCCCAGCCCGGGTCCGATCTCCAGCACGACGTCGTCGCCGCGCAGCCCGGCCGCGTCGACGATCCGGCGCACCGTGTTGGGGTCGACGACGAAGTTCTGGCCCGCGGCCTTGCGAGGCGCCAGCCCACGTTCGGCGAGCAGGCGACGCACCTCGCGCGGGGTCAGCAGATCGCCGATGCGAGCGGCTCCTGGAGCGACGGGCGACGGACGCGGCGCCGGCCGGGATCGTCCCGCCGGCGCCGCGTCAACGATAGAGGGTCGTGAGGTCGCCGACGTTCAGCGCAGGCCGAGCTGGCGCGAGCAGTGGGGCCAGGCGCCCCAGCCCTGCGCCCGCTGGACGCGCTTGCCGACCTCGATCTGCTGCTCGCGCGACGCCTCGTAGGCGTACTGCGGATAGCCCGACGGCTTGCTGCGGGCCCACGTGTCGGGGTGGAACTGCAGTCCGCCGTGATAGGTGCCGCGGTAGCTCCAGTTCCCGCCGGACTCGCAGCGGGCGAGTCGGTCCCACACGTCGTCGGACGGACCCGACGACGGCGCGGGCGCGGCGGCGGCCGTGGCACGCGGCCGCGGGGCCGGTGCGGCCTCGGGCTCGGGTTCGGGTTCCGGCTCGGGCTCCGGTTCGGGCGGTGGAGGCGGCGCCTTGGTCCCGACCAGCACGAGGCGGTCGACGGGCTCGCGCACCACCTCGCGGTCGACGAGTTCCTTGTCGGTCACCTCGCCGTCGACCCGGGTGATGGCGTAGGTGTCGCGACGGAGCCCGTCCTCCGCCTCGCGCGCCACGCGGGTCTCACCCCGCAGCAGGTCGTCGTCGTCGCGGCGCTGCTCGCCGGCCTCGAGGACGACCTCGACGACCTTCTCCTTGGTCCGCACCCGCTCGACGACGATCTCCGTGGGACCATCGATGGTCGTCGAAACCGCCGGTGACACGCGATCCTCGTCACCGACCTCCACGTCGAGTTCGTGCAGCACACCCTCGACGGTGGACACCACGGTCTCGGTGCGGTGGGTGTCGCCGTCGACGACCACCTCCACCGGCTTGGGCAGCAGCACCGTGACGGTGTCACCGTCCTCCACCGGCGCGGTCCACGATGGTGTGATGACGGCGCCCTGCTGGCGGGCGTCACCGAGATCGGCCGCCTCCAGCACCCCGGCGACGGAGCCGACGGGCGCGTGGACCTCGTGGACGTCGTCGTCGACGACCAGGCCGACCGTGATGGCGCGGGCCACCTGGATGGTCAGGCCGTCGGTGAGCTCCGTACCGGGCGCCGGGATGACGGCGTCGGCCGGGCCGACCTCGACCTCGAGCTGATCGAGCACCTCGCCGACCGTGCCGGCGTAGGTGCGCAGGTCATGGAGCTCGCCGTCGACCTCGACCACCACGGCGTTGGACCAGCCGATGAGTGGCACGGCCAGCGCGCCGACGAGCAGCAACGAGGCCGCTTTGCGGGCACGACGGGACGAGCGGGAACGGGGGGGTCGTGAAGACATGGCCGCGGACCGTAGGAACACGCCCCACGAATGGCCGTGGCCGATTGGACAGGGTTGCGGTCGTGCTGGCTTCCCTGGAGGTCGGCGGCGGTGGCGTGCGCGGCGCGCCCGGAGCCGGGAACCCGCAGGTCAGGCCGGGTGCGTGCCCCTGTCCGCCGGCAGCGCGAACGCCCGCAGGGCGTTGCCGTGCACGGCCGCTTCGACCTCGTCCAATGGACGGGCCTGGACCTGCGCGAGCGTGCGCAGGGTGTACGGAACGTAGGACGGGTCGTTCGGCTTGCCGCGGTGCGGGTGGGGCGTCAGGAACGGCGAGTCGGTCTCCGTCAGCAACAGGTCCAGGGGGACCGCGGCCGCCGCCTCGCGCAGGTCGGCGGCGTTGCCGAAGGTCACGTTGCCGGCGAACGACAGGTACCAGCCCTGCTCCACACAGCGCTTCGTGACGTCGAGGTCGCCGCTGAAGCAGTGCATGACGACGCGCTCGGGCGCGCCCTCGTCCAGCAGGACGTCGAGGCAGTCGTCCCACGCGTCACGACAGTGGACGACCAGCGTGCGGTCGTGGGCCCGGGCGATCTGGATGTGCGACCGGAAGCTGGCCTCCTGCTGCGCCGGCGTGGTGTAGTCGCGGTAGTAGTCGAGGCCGGTCTCGCCGATGGCCACGACGTTGCCGTCCTGCGCGAGCCGGTCGATGACCTCCAGCACCTGCGGGGTGGCCTCCATCGCGTCGTTGGGGTGGACGCCGACGGCGGCCCAGACGCCGTCGAAGCGGGCGGCGGTTCGCACGGCCTGGGTGGACGAGGCCATGTCGGTACCGATGGTGATCATCGTCGTGACGCCCGCGGCGCGGGCTCGCTCCACCTGTTCGGCAGGCGACAGCACCTCGTGGTGGTCGAGGTGGCAGTGGGTGTCGACGTAGGGCACGGCGGCAGGGCCTCCAGCGAGGTCACGGTCGAAGCGCGCCCGACGGCGGCGGGACTCCCGGGCCTCCGGCCGCGGCACGCGCACGGCCCGCCGAGGTCTCTGGCGGGCCGCACGTGGAGGCTACCAGCCCGCTCCCCCCGAACACCGTGGCAGCGGGCCGGCCGGACGGGCGTCACGACACGACGTCGCCGTCCATGACGGCGTCGTCGGCGACGCTGGCGACCTGTCCGTCGGGCGTGACGTAGAACGCCGAGCCCGTGTTCGACACCCCGACCACCACCCCGTCCCCGGCGGGACGCATCCACACGTCGGGCAGCCCTTCGCCCGGGAGGGTCCCGGGCGGCAGGCTCGCCACGGTCCGCGCCTCCCCGGCCGGGTCGAGGACGACGACCTCGCCCCGCAGCATCCAACGCGGTGACCCGCCATCCATCGTGCCGGCCAGACCCAGCACGGGCGCCTCACCACCGCTCGTACGGCGCTGCCCGGTCTCGCCGGCCGGGAGGGCCGGTGCACCGTCACCCTGGATCTCGACCGGAATCGCGAACCAGCCGTTCGAGCCGACGATGGTGCCCTGGATCTCCGTCCGTCCGCCGCCCAGGTCGACCCACTGGAACGGCTCGACCTCGTCGCCGGCCAGGGCGTCCAGCGACCACGACGCGTTGTCCGTCGCCGGCTCCCCCGTTCCCGGGCCGTCCTGCCACCCGATGATACGCAGGACCGGTGTCCCGCCGGTGCCCAGCTCGATCCACGCCAGCTTGTCGCCGGCGGGCGACCACACCGGCCCGTAGGCGGCGGCCGCGTCGCCCGCCTGCCCGCCGAAGCCGGGCTGCAGGTCCGGTCGACCGTCCCAGTACTGGACCGACAGTTCGCCGGCGACGTACCGGTACGTGCGGAAGTCCTGCATGCCCTCGGCGCGGTGGAGCGCGACGACGGTCAGGTCGTCCACGGTCGAGCCGGGCCGCACCCGCGCCGCGAGGAAGGTGGACTCGCCCTCGTACGGGAGCGTGTAGAGCACCTGCTCACCATCGGGGCCGTGCAGGACCAGGTCGCGCTCGGTGACGGTCACGACGGGCGCCGGCAGCGCCACGCCGTCGACCACGCCACCGTCCGGCGCCGGTTCCTCGACGGTTTCCTCGACCGGCTCCTCGGCGGGTTCCTCGACCGGCTCCTCGACCGGTTCCTCGGTCGGCTCCGGCTCCGGCTCGTCGTCCGCGCGACCGGGACGCGGCGCATCGAGCAGGGCCGCACGCACCGCGCCCTCGTCGAGTTCGACGGCCTCGGCGAAGTCGCCCTGCCCGTCGTGAGCGACGAACCAGGTACGCACCCCGTCACCGACAACGGCTCCGTCCTGCTTCGCGTCGAGCCACAGAAGGGCGGGGTCCACGTCACCCACGACCTCGGAGAGGTCGCTCGTCGACACGCTGCCGTCGGCCCCGCGCCAGACGAGTGCCGGCCCACCGGCGTCGTCGACGAGCAGGTAGCTCGCCTCACCGTCGGCGCCGGATGCGGCGAACGAGGTCGCAGCGTCGAGGACCCGCTCGCCGTGCTCGTCGACCGACCCGGACCCGAGGCTCGTCGGGACGCCGTCGATCACCTCGAGGCCCTCGCGGACCAGCGTCCCGTCGCCCGTCACGAGCCAGAGGGTGCTGCGGTCGCCCTCCTCGCTGGCCTCCCCGCTCCAGGAGACCAGCCGCGTCGCGGGGTCGACCACCATGCCGACCTCGGACCAGGCCTGGGCCACGCCCGGTTCCCAGGACGACAGCGGTGGAGCGACCACCACGCTGGCCCCGTCGCTCTCCTCGGTCGCGGTCGTGCTGGCGAACCAACGTCCGTCGGGCGACGCCACGACCGAGTCGGCGTCGCGGGGCGCATTGCCGTCCTCGCTCGACCAGCTGGTGCCGTCGGCCCCGACGACGGCGACCTCGCCAGACGTGGCCACGGCAGCGAACTCGACCGCGTCGATGGTGGAGGTCGGGGTCACGGCGAGGTCGACCGGTTCGAACGGCAGCTCGGCGAGGTCCCGGAGGCGCTCGCCGCCGGCCAGGTCCACCAACCGAGCCACGCCGTCGTCGCCCACGGCCATGACGTGTGCCGGGACGTCACCGCCTACCGGCACGCGGTCCAGCGGCGCGATCTCGAGCGGGTCGGACCCACCGACCTGGGAGACGATGGCGGGCACGACCAGCACGCCGGCGAGGGCGGCGGTGGCGCCCGCCAGCGACCAGGTCACGACCTGGAACCGCTTGCGGCGCGCCACCCGCCGGTCGACCTCGAGCCACAGTGCGGGCGTCGGTTCGACGTCCTGTGCCCGCGTCTGCAGGCTCTCGCGGATCAGCTCTTCGATGCGATCCATCAGATGCCACCTCCCTCGCTCGCCGCGGACAGTCCGGATGCGGACAACAGCTCCTGCATCCGGGCCAGCCCACGCGAGACCTGGGACTTCACCGTGCCGACCGAGCAGCCGAGGATGTCGGCGGTCTCGGCCTCGGAGAGGTCCTCGTAGTAGCGGAGCACGACCGCCTGCCGCTGCCGGTCCGGCAGGCGCTGGATCGCCTGCCAGACGACGTCCTGGTCGGCGGCGTGGTCGTCGACCAGCCGCACGCCCCGGTCGTCGCCGGACCGCTTCGATGCCTCGCGGCGCTCGAGATAACGCCGCCGCAGCTTCGAGTTGGCCTCGTTCGCCACGGCGCGCCGCAGGTAGGCCCCGACGTCGCGGACCTCGCCCTTCTTCCAGCGCACGTACACCTTGGCGAAGGCATCGGCGACAATGTCCTCCGCCTGGTGCGGGTCACTGGTGAGCAGGTAGGCGAGTCGGACGGCCTGCTTGTGGTGGGCGTTGAAGACCGCAGCGAAGGAATCGCTGCCGGTCCCCTGCCGCACCATCGCCAGCACATCGACTCCTCGCCTGGGTCCCGAACGCACGGTCACCATCGGTCGTGTGGCACGCGAACCGGCACCATGCCGGCGTCCGTGCCCCTCCACCCGCTCCCGACGCCCCGGTCGGGCGGGAGGTTGCATCGGATTCGTTGCGAATCCTGCCGGGACGATACGCCCGCTTCGCTTCGGTCCACGCTCAGCCGCGGCGGGCTGGCGCAGGCCGCTCACCCGGACGGCGGCGGGGGCGCCGGTAGCCTGCAACGGCTCGCGTCGTTCGAGGAGGCAGCTGCCCGTGACCAGCAGCGGAATCCGCCGCAAGGTCGACGACCTCGGGCGTGTCGTGATCCCCGCGGGCATCCGCCGTAGCCTGAACATCCGCGAGGGCGACGCCGTCGAGGTGACGGTCGAGGGCGAGCGGGTCGTCATCGCCCGCCCCCGCGACGCGTGCGTCTTCTGTGGGCGCGAGCAGGACGACCTGCGGGGCTTCCGGGGCCGCCTCGTCTGTCGCAACTGCCTCGAGGGGCTCGGCGTCCTCGACGAACGCATGCGAGCCGCCGCAGCCGCCGACGACGAGGCCCCGACCACCTCCGCGACGGTGAGCCCTGCGCCCGCCGACGGAGGCGGTCCCGACGCGCCACGCTCGACGCAGGTCGAGGACGAGACGCAGGTCGAGGACGAGACGGCTCGCACCCCCTGGGAGCGGACGCGCCGCCCAGGCGCGTTGTCCGGACCGATCGACGGCGACGCCCATGCGCGGCGTGGCACCGACCCGCCGGCGCCGCGCCGCCGTCGGCCGCCTCAGGACCCGGCGTCGACCACGGCCTGGTAGACGACCTTCTTCGGCACCCCGGCCGCGCTCGCCACGTCGGCGATCGCCGCCTTCTTCGCCATGCCCGTGGCCACGAGCGCCCGCACACGCGCGACGAGGTCCTCGTCCGCCACGTCTGCCGGCGCCTCCGCGGGAGCGCCGCCGACGACGAGGGTGATCTCGCCCCGGACGCCGTCGGTACGCACCCGTTCGGCCAACGCGCCCAGCGGGGCACGCACCACCTGTTCGTGCAGCTTGGTCAGCTCACGGGCGAGCGCGGCGGGGCGTTCGCTGCCCAGCACCGCCGCGAGGTCGTCGAGGTCGTCGTCGACGCGGTGCGGTGAGACGAACAACACCATCGTGCGCGGCTCGGTGCGCAGCGCTTCCAGCCGTTCGCGGCGCGCGGCTCCCTTGCGCGGCAGGAAGCCCTCGAAGGCCACACGGTCGGTCGGTAGTGCCGAGGCGACCAGCGCCGTGAGCGCGGCGGACGGGCCCGGCACCACCTCGATGGCGAGGCCGGCCTCCGCGCACGCGGCCAGCAACCGGTAACCGGGGTCCGACACCGCCGGGGTGCCGGCGTCGCTGACCAGCGCGATGCGGGCGCCCTCGTGCAGCCGGTCGAGGACCTCGGCGATGCGCTCGCGCTCGTTGTGCTCGTGCAGGGACCGCTGCGGGACCTGGCTGCCGACGTGCTGCAGGAGGCGGCCGGTGCGGCGGGTGTCCTCCGCGAGCACCAGGTCGGCAGTGCGCAGGGCGTCGGCGGCCCTCGGCGAGAGGTCGCCCAGGTTGCCGATCGGGGTCGCGACGACCACCAGCGTCCCGCTCACGGTGGGGCTCCTGTCGTCGGCCGGCGCACCGCGAGCGTAGGCCGGCCGGCGCCGCCCACTGGCCTACGCTGCGGCGCAATGCGACGCACACGGCCGACCTGGGTGGTGCCGACGGCGGTCCTCCTGGCCGGCACCGTCCTGCTGGTGGCACGGCTGGGACAGCCCGCCGACCTCGTGTTCGACGAGGTCTACTACGTCTCGGACGCACGTGCGATGCTGGCCTCCGGTGTCGAGGATGGCTTCGCGGTCCATCCGCCGCTGGGCAAGTGGCTGATCGCGGCGGGCATCGCGCTGGCTGGCGACGCGCCGTTCGGGTGGCGGCTGAGCGGCGCTCTCGCCGGCGCGGTGACGGCGATGCTCGTGGCGCTGGTGGTGCGCCGGTTGGCGCACCGCGACGGGCTGGCGGGTCTGGCCGGGCTGCTGCTGCTGCTCGACGGGGTCTTCCTCGTCCAGGCCCGCACCGCGATGCTCGACGTCCATCTGGCGCTGTTCGTGGTGCTGGGAGCGTGGCTGCTGCTGCGCGACCGCGATCGCCAGCAGCAGGCAAGCGCAGGTCCGCGGTGGTGGCTGCTGGCGGCCGGCGCGGCCTTCGGCGCCGCCGTGGCGGTGAAGTGGTCGGGTGCGCTGGCGCTCGTGGGAGCCGGGGTGCTCGTGCTGGTGTGGGAGACGGCACGGGCACGCGGCAGTGGTCGCCGGGCCCTGCCCGCGTTCGGTCGCGCCACGGGGACCGTCGCGGCGTACCTCGGCGTGGTCGCCGTCGCCGTCTACGCGCTGTCGTGGGCGCCCTGGCTGGTCGCGTTCGAACACACCTTCACGGGCACCGAACGGGGCCGCGCGGCAGCCGACGCCGGTCACGTCGTCGGTGACCGCTTCGGCGGACTGGTCCGCTACCACCGTCAGATCGCGGACTTCCACCTGAAGCTGGACGCGGACCACCCCTACCGTGCCCCGGCCTCCACGTGGCCGCTGCAGTTGCGTCCGGTCGTCTACCACTACGAGGCCTGCGGCCCCGATGGCATCGACGGGCAGGGCGAGCCGTGTGTGGGACCGGACGGTCTGACCTCCGAGGTGGTCGCGGTCGGGAACCTGGCACTGTGGTGGGGGGCGCTGGTGGTGTTGCCGGTGACCGTGGCGGCCGCCGTACGTCGTGACCGGCGTGCGGGTCTGCCGCTGGCGCTGCTCGCGGCCCAGTTCCTGCCGTGGCTGGTCGTCGCCCGCCCGATCTTCTCGTTCTACGCCACGCCGCTGGTGCCGTTCCTGGTGGTCGCGGTCGCGGTCGGCTGCGACCATCTCGACCGGCCGGCGCGGCGGGTCGGTCTGCTCGCGGGCACGCTCGCCGGCGCCGGCGTCACCGCCGCGCTCTCGGTGGCGATCGACGCCGCCAGCGCGGTGGAGATGGATCCGTCCGGCGTCGCCGTCGCCGCACTGGCCGGCGGCCTGCTGGGCGCGGCGGCCGGCACCGCCGTGGACCTGCGATCCGAAGCGCGATCCGGCGGCGCCGTGCCCGGTGCCCGTCACGGCTCGGCGCTCGTCGTCGTGCTGGCGCTGATCGCCGTGACGCTGTTCGTGTACTTCGCACCGGTCTGGTACGGCCTGCCGCTGCCCGACGAGGCCATCCGCGCACGATGGTGGTTCGACGGGTGGGTGTGACGGCCGCACGGGCGAGCGCCGCGGGGCCGCCACACCGCCTAGGCTCGCGGCCGTGATGCGCATCCTGAAACTCAACACCCGCCTCGTGGCCGACACGGTCCTGGGCTACGTGCTGCTCGGCGCGGGGCTGGTCATGCTGGTGACCCCGGGCCCCGGCCTGGTGACGCTCGTCGCCGGCCTGGCCGTGCTGGGCCGCCATTACCGATGGGCGCACCGCATGAAGGGTGCCGTCCTCCACCGCATCCGTGACGCCGGCACAGCGGTCCGGGCCCGCGTCACCGCGCACCGCGCCGCCAGGCTGCGCGTGGACACGACCGCGGAGCGGCCGGAGCGCGAGGCGGCCTGAGTCGGACGAGCGGTCGTTCCCCTGAACGGATCGTCACCGTCGTCGGGTCACCGTCCCGAGCGCCCACGCGGGTGTGCGGTGACAGACCGTGACGGACTAGTTTCGCTCCGTCGCGACGCATCTCGGGGGTCCTCATGGCGGCGATACACCGACCAGCGCCGTGACCGGTCACGCCCCGGCGCCTGCCATCCGCCCTCCGTCGGCGTTCGAGGAGCAGGCCGACCAGGTCGTCTCCGTGTGGGCGGTCGTGCTCGCCGTGCTCGCCGCCGCCGGGGTCTACGTGGTGGCGCGCAACCGCCTGGAGACGGTCGGCGAGGGCTACCTCGCCGTGCCGGTCGTCTACACCCTGGCCGTCGCCAGCGCCGCGCTGCTGGCCTACCTGCTGGCGGCCAGGGCGACGATCATCGCCGACCAGCGCTACCGATGGCTGTCGATCGGGTTCGCGACCGCTGGGGCCCTGGCGCTCGCACAGGGGCTCGCGATCGCGGACCTGGCGACGGTCCGGCTGGCGCCGACGCCCAGCGGCGCGGCGGGGCTGTACCTGTTGTGGCACGCCGTCCTCCCGGTCTTCGTGCTCGGGGCGTTGCTGTCGCGGGACCGGCCCGGCCTCCGCTGGTCGCTGGTCGGGGCGTTCGGGGGCGCGCTGGCCATGACCCTGTGGGACCCGACATGGGCAGGACTGCCGCGCCTGGTGGGCCCCGATGGCGCGTTCACGCCGGTCTACGACCGGATGTTGCTGGGCTTGCTGGCGATGCAGGCACTCGCCCTGGGCGGCTGGCTGTGGTCGATCAAGCGGCGCCCGAGCCGGCCCGAGCTGTGGGTCGGTGTGGGGCTGCTGCTCATGCTCCTCGACCTCGTCGTCGCCAGCGGCGCGGCGCGGCTCCTCGAGGCGGTGTGGTGGTCGTCGGCCGCGCTGCGCGTCGCCCAGTTCGGCGTGCCGGCCCTGGGCCTGCTCGGCGACAACCGTCGGCTGCTGCGCCTGCTGCAGTTGCACGAACAGAGCCTTCGTGACCGGCTCGAACGCGAGCTCCGGCCGGTGATCCGGCCCGTGCCGCAGGCCGTCGACCGCCAGCAGATCCTGCACGTCATCCGGGAGGGCGGCGTCCGACCGGTGTTCCAACCGATCTACTCGCTGAGCAGCGGTGACGTGATCGCGGTCGAGGCCCTGGCACGTTTCGACCGGCTCGACCTGTCCCCCGACCGCTGGTTCGCCGCCGCCCAGCTCGTCGGGCTGCGGGTCGAGCTCGAGCTCACCGCCGCCCGAGCGGCCATCGACGTCGCCCGGGCGACGCTGCCGCCGGACGTGGCGGTGTCGGTCAACGTCTCGCCGTCCACGGTGGTGGACGGGCGGTTCCGGCAGCTGGTGGACGACGCCGACAGCCTGGTCATCGAGGTCACCGAGCACGACGTCGTCGACGACTACGCCCGGCTGAGCGACGCCCTCGGCGAATTGCGGGCCACCGGCTGCCGGGTGGCGATCGACGACGCGGGCGCCGGCTTCTCCAGCCTTCGCCACATCGTGCGGCTGCAGCCCGACGTCATCAAGCTGGACATGAGCCTCACCCGGGACATCGACGCCGACCCGGTACGGCGGGCGTTGGCCCGCTGCCTGATCGACTTCGCGGAACAGACCGACACGGTGCTCGTGGCCGAAGGCGTCGAACGCGTCGACGAGCTGGCGGCGCTGCAGGAGCTCGGCGCCCACGCCGCACAGGGCTACCTGCTGGGCCGGCCCGAGCCGCTGACGCAGGTCGGGTGGGCACGCCGCGAAGTTCCCGAGCCGCTGCGGGCCCTGCACACCCCCGTGGCTCGTCGCACCCGCTGATCCGCGCGCGCACGCAGCCGCGGGCGTCGGCCATCCGGTCAGAGGCGATCCGGGCGCGCGACCGCGCGGCTCGACATGGTGTCGACACGACCCACCACGCAGGAGTCCCGCCGATGAGCGACGCCCGACGTCCCGAGGGCCGCGAACACGAGCCCGCCCCGCCGGAGCAGGACCTCGACCAGGACGAACTGGAGCGCACGTCCCGTGACGCCGGCGGCGACGGGCCTGCGGCCGGTACCCCGGAGGAACGCGAGGCCGTCGCACGCGACGAGGACGACACCTTCGGCGGGGACGCCTGACATGCCCGACGCCGAACCGACCGGCATCAAGCCCGACCGCGCGATGGTCGACCGGGTGGAAGCCGGCACCGCCGTACTGCTCGTCGGACCCGGGCGCACGCCGCTACACGTCGACGCCGCAGAGCTGCCGCAGTCGGCCGGGCCGGGCACCTGGGTGGTGCTGGACCTGCAGTCCACGCCGCCGCTGGTGCTGTCGGTCGACGCCGAGCTGTCGCGCGAGGGTCCAGCACGCTGACACCGACCGACATCCGGGCGATCAGTACTCGTACGGACTCGTGGGCCGTTCGATCTGTCGCTCGTCGACGACCTGCAGCACCGGGATCCCGACCGCTCCACCGTCGCCGTCGGGATCGTGGACGACGCCCTCGAAGCGGGCGACCACCTCCACCCAGGTGTCGTCGGGCAGCCCGGCGGTGCCGCCGGCGACCAGCACCTGGCGGACCGAGGCGTCCGCGGCGCAACACGACACGCTGAAGCGTGACAACCGGTACCCGGCGAACGTGTCGTCCCCGACGACGAAGCCGACGAGTCGCACCGGCGTGCCCGGCAACGGACCGTCGGGCTCGTAGAGCGCGCGCACGACGGTGTCGCCGAGGGTCATCGGCACGACGCCGTCGACCGGCTCGGGCAGGGGGCCGAGTTCGACGACCGGTTCCGCGACCCGGTTGGCACCACCGCGGCCCGCGGCGTGGGCACCGAGCGGCTCGGGGGCGACCAGGAGCAGGGCGAGGACCGGCACGAGCATCAACAGCCCGATTCGCGGCGCGTGCCCGTGGTCGTGCCCGTGCCCGTCGCCGTGGACGTCGCCGCCGTGCCCGTCGCCGTGGGCGGCCTGCAGCCGGTCGCGGTCCCGCTCGATGCCGCCGAGGCCCGCCTCGACGGGCCCGACGGCCGGTTCCGCCGCCGGCGCCAGTTCGTCCTCGTGCTCGCGTACCAGCGACAGCACGCCGAGGACGACCAGCACGACGGCCGAGGCGATCAGCGGCCAGCGCAGGTTGCTCTTCACGAAGGCGAGGTAGGCCTCGGAGAAGGTCAGGCGTGCCAGCACCACGCCGATGACCAGCAGCACCGCGGCCTGCACCTCGCGGTTCACAGCAGCCACCATCCGACCAGCAGGGCGAACCCCAGCGAGACGGCCAGGGAGAGCGGGGCGAAGCGCAGGACGAAGCGGCGTCCGAACACACCCGCCTGCATCGCGATCAGCTTGATGTCCACGACCGGCCCGACGACGAGGAAGGCCAGCCGCGCGACCATCGGGAACTGTGGGAGGCCGGCGACGACGAACGCGTCGGCCTCCGAGCAGATCGACAGCACGAGGGCCAGCACCGTGAGCACCAGGACGGCCAGGACGACGTTGCCGGCCAGCGTGTCGATCACCGACGGCGGCACGAGCGTCTGTGCCGTCGCCGCCAGGGCCGCGCCCAGGACGAGGTAGCCGCCGGCATGGAGGAAGTCGTGCCGCGTGGTGGCGACGAAGGTGCTGAGCCGGTCACCACGGTCCTGGATGCGCCGCAGGGATCGCAGGAGGGCCTCGTCGTCGCCCATGCGCATCCAGACCAGGCCCACCACCATCGCGGTCGCGAACGAGGCGAGGAAGCGCGCGACCACCACCTCGGGCTGACCGGGGAAGGCCACGGCGGTCGACAGCAGGACGATCGGGTTGATGGCCGGCGCGGCGAGCATGAACGCGAGCGCCGCGGCGGGTGGCGCCCCGCGGGCGACCAGGCGGCCGGAGATCGGGACGGAGCCGCATTCGCAGCCGGGTAGCAGCGTGCCGGCGCTGCAGGCGGCACCAACGGCCAGGGTGGGGTTGCGCGGGATGATCCGCGCGAGGAACGAGGGTGGGACCAGCGCAGCCAGGCCACCGCTCACGACCACGCCCAGCAGCAGGAACGGCGTGGCCTGGATCATGAGCGAGACGAAGATCGTCGACCAGGTCTGCAGCCCGGGAAGATCCAGGTACGGCGAGGCGACCCGCTGCAGCAGCGCCGCCGCGACGACCACGAGCACGACCGCCGTGGCCGCGACCGGCACGGTACGAGGCACGTCCGGGGCCGGCCCGGTGCGCGGAGGGGTCGGAGTGGGTGTGGTGGTCACGCGTACTCGCCGGACGAGAGACGTGGTGGACGGCGGTGGGGACGGCAGACGCGCCGTCCCCACCGCCGTGCCGGGTCAGCGGATGCGGATGTTCACCCGCTGGTAGTTGCGGCCGTTCCCGTCCGGGTCGTAGCCGCCTTCGATGTTGCCGGCCGCGTCGACGGCGAACCACCGCAGCACGGTGGTCTCCTCGATGCGGACCGGTGCGGCGGAGTCACGGACGTCGCGGCGCTCGACCACGTTCGAGTCGAACGTCGGACGCGACCCGTCCGTCGTGTAGTAGATGGTGGCCGGCTCCGACGTCGTCCACTCGACGTCCACGGCGCCGTTGTACCAACCGCCGTTCTGGACGTTGACGCGACTCGTCGGCGCGACGTCGTCGTCCTGGAACTCTGCGGCGACCTCCAGCAGGCCGTAGATGCCGCTGGCGAACTCCATCGCCTGGTCGAAGCCCTCCTCGGCGAACGGCGGGAAGAACCCGTTGATGGACTGCCAGCCGGTGGAGCCGGCGCCGGTGTAGCGGTTGGCGCCCGCCTCGAAGTTCCAGGCGAAGATCGGCGTACCCCGCTCGACCGAGCTGTACCAGACGTCGTCGGCCGAGTTGCCGGCGGCGGAGTACAACACGTCGATCGTCGGGCCGGTGCGACCCGGCTCGACCACCGTGCCGCGATGCTCGGCGATCTTGCCGAGGATCACGTCGGACGCCTCGAAGAAGTACTCCTCGACGCCGACCGACGGCCGCTCGAGCGGCACGCGACCCTGGGCCTGGTACGCCCCCGGCGCCCACATGAAGTACCCACCATGGGTGTGGATGTTCATGGAGAACCGGATGTTCGGGTGGTTGTCGATCAGCCAGACCTCGTTCTGCACCTCGGTCTCGCTCAGCGGTGACGGTCCGGCGAACACGTCGCTACGGCACGACGTGCTCGCGCCGGAGTACCCGTCCCACAGCGTGCCGACCCGGAAGTTGCGGTTGAGGTCGACCCCCCACTGGTTGCGGTAGGCCGGGTCCGATTCCGTGTCGTCGCAGTAGTTGTTCATGTTCCGCCGCTGCGAGGCGAAGTCGTACAGCGAGTAGTTGGTCCCGTCCGGGTTCACGGTCGGGATGATGAAGATGTCCAACTCGTCGACGTACCGCGTCGTGTCCGGGTCGGTGCCGTAGTTGCGCAGGAGTCGCTCGGCGGCCTCGAGCGCCACCACCGGCGTCACCCACTCGCGAGCGTGTTCCTGCGAGTAGGCGAAGACGCCGACCTTGGACCCGTCACGGTGCTTGCCGATCCGGATGGCCTTCACCGTCTGCGGCTCGCGGGAGATCTTGTCCTCCGGCGCGTTGAGGAAGTCCGACAGACCCGCACGCGGGCTCGTCGGCGTGACCCCGCCACCCGCGTTGCCGCGGTAGGTGTGGGCGTAGATCAGTTCGCTGGCGACCGGGTCGCCATTGATCGCGGCGACGATCTGCGCGGCCGTCCCCGTCGCGGCACCGGCGGCGTTGGTGGACTGGCTGACGGTGATGTCGTCGCCTTCGACCGAGACCTCCAGTGGTGCGTCGGGCACGCCCGGGTTCACGACCGCGAAGGTGAGGTCGTTGCCGCCCTCGTGGCCGTACGCCTGCGAGCGCACCACGACCGCGTTGGTCGCCAGGTTGCCGTAGGTGAGCATCGCGGGGCGCCGGTAGCCGTGGGACTGGTGTGGCAACTCGATGATCTCGGCCAGGTCGGAGAACTCGGCGACGAGCTCCTCGATCTTGTTGGTCGAGTCCACCGCGTCGGGATAGCCGGTGGTGATGAAGCCCCACTGGAACCCGTCGGGATAGCCGATCTCGTCGTACGAGGCCCAGGGCCGCGTCGGCACGGTGACGCTCACGTCCCCCTGCGAGACGGTCACCTCTTCGGCGATGCCGCCGACCAGGACCGACCGCGGCGTGCGGTGGTAGATGTACTGGCCCGCGTCGACGAACGGCGACAGGGTCCGGCTGAACTCCTGCCCGTCGATCTCGTAGCTCAGCACGACCGGGTCCTGCGGGTTCGAGCGGAACGTCGCCGTCGCCGGCAACCCGTCGATGATCGCCTGACCGTCGCTCTGCGACACCATGCCGGACGGGATCGTGATCGAGCCGTCGCTGCCACCGAGCGTGATCGGCGCGCTGGCCACGTTGTTCACGACCACGACGGCGACGGCACCGGCGGCCTGGGCGTTGCCGACGATCTCCACGAACGGACAGCCACCCCGCTCGGCCACCGCGATGGCGCCGTCAGGGAAACCGCTGAGCGGACCGCAACCCTGCCGCGGGTTGTCCCCGCCCGCGTCGACGACGGCGAGCGGCGCGGTGATGCCGGTCGCCGGAGCGGTGGGCCCGAAGGCGGCATCGGTGACGTCGTAGCCACCGGCGGCCGACGACGGCGCGTCGACACGCAGGCGGTTCGCGGCGCTGCTCCAGTCCTCGAGCCGCGCCTCGACCGAGAGGAAGTCACCGGCGTAGTTGGTGAACGTGTCGGCACGCAGGATCCGGATCGGGCCGGACTGGTCGACGACCGGTTCACGGCCGGCGGCACCTTGTCCGCGACCGACGCCGCGGTTCTGACGGCTGCGCTCCACGACCTCGCGGCCGTCGACGTTGCCCATGCGCTCCGCGGCCACCTCGGCCGGGTCCGGCAAATCCTCGAGGTCGAGGATCTTGACGCCCATGGCCGCCAACGTGTCGCGGTCGGATTCCGTGACGAACGCCGCGCTGATGACGGTCCCGTCCTCGGTCGGCTCCATGTAGTGGTCGAGATCGACCCCCTGCGACGCCAGCAGGCTGAGACTCATCGGGTCGTCGACCTCGATGAGCGCCAGCTGTGGGATCTCGGGTTCCAACTGCAGCGGCTCGTCGTCGGCGTGTGCTGACGGCGAGCCGCTGGACTCGATGCCCGGCAGGGTGATGACGAGCGCGAGTGCGAGAAGTGCCACGAGCAACGGCGAGATCCGCCGCAGCCTTCGGGTGGTTGCCACCAATCGGTCTCCCAGGTGCAGGCTCCGGCGGAGTACCGGAGCTCGAGCTCCCGGCGGACTCCCGCCAGCCGCACGTGAACGGGGACGCGGCCGATACCACCGAGAAGGCGCGACTTCAGTCGAGCGCTCAACGCGACGTCAACGAAGTTCAGTCAACGCTCAGCTCACGCGGCGACCGGCGCACGTCCAAGACCGATCGCCGCGGGGGCGGGCAACGGCGGTCGGCGGACGCCCCCAGAATTTGGTCGAGCACTCAGCGCGGTGCGGCCCGTCCCCACCGAGGTTCGGTCGCCAGCAGGTACAGCAGCGCGGCCAGCAGGACGGCCGACAGCCCCCGGATGGTGAGGCCCCAGACCTCGAAGGCAGGCTCGCGGTCGGCGGCGATGACGACGTACATGACGGCGAGGAGCACCTTGAGGGCGGCCGCGCCGGCCCACAGCACGCGGCTGCGGACGTACCACAGCAGCGCGGCGAGGACGAGGAAGATCACGCCGGCGACACCGAGGATGCCGAGCTCGCCCTCGTCGGCACGTCCCACCGACAACGCCCCGGAGAAGACGAGCAGGTAGACGGCGGCGATGGCCGCGGCCGTGCCCGCTGCGAGCCGGCGGGCGTGTTCCGGAGCGCGGTGTCGGGCGGTGGACAGGGTGGGAGCGGACATGATGACCTCGTTCGACCGGCGGCCGTCGGGAGCGGCCGCGCTCACCTCCCAGCCAACGGACGCACGTGCGCCGCTTGCAGGGACGAATGACCTCGGGAAGGAGGGCCGACCGTCAGCCGGCGCGGGTCCGCAACTCGGCGACGTCCACCGCCCGGGCCACGTCGGTGGCGGAGACGATGCCCACGATCCGGCCGGCATCCACGACCACCAGTCGCCCGTCCCGGCTGGCACCCATGGCCGGCAGCACGTCGACGAGGCGATCGTCCGGTGCGGCCCGCGGCACGTCCTCGGCAGGGCACGCCACGCGCATGATCGGCAGCACCTCGCGGTCCTCGGGCGGCACCTCCTTCACGCGCTGCAGGGTCGTCAGCCCCTGCAGCGACCCGTCCATGCTGACCACGGGGTACGCGGAGTAGCGGTGGCGCAGCAGGTAGGCGTCCAGCAGCTGACCGACCGTGAGCGTGTCCGGGACCGTGACCGGGTCGGGCGACATCACGTCGGCGACGCGGCGGTCCTGCAGCGAGCGCTGCAGACGCGCCCGCTGCTCCTCGGCACCCGCCGATGAGGCGATGAACCAGCCGATGAGCGCGAGCCACAACCCGCCGCCGCCGGGCATCATCAGGAAGAGCACGATGCCGAGCCCGATCATCACGAAGCCGAACTGCCGCCCGGCGCGTGTGGCGACGAGCGCGGCCTGCAGCCGGTCACCCTTGCGGCGCCAGATCAGCGCCCGCAGGATGCGGCCACCGTCGAGGGGAGCGGCCGGGACGAGGTTGAAGGCCGCCAGCAGCACGTTGATCACGGCCAACCAGGACAGCACCGCGAACGGCAGACCTGCCACGCCCAGACCACGCGCCAGGACGGCGATCGCACCGAACACGGCGCCGAGCACCAGGCTGACCAGCGGGCCGACGCCGGCGATGCGCAGGTCCGCCGACGGGTTCGGCGCGTCACCGCGCAGGCGCGCGACACCGCCGAACATCCACAGCGTGATGCCTTCGACCTCGAGGCCGTAGCGCTCCGCGACGAGGGCGTGCGCGAGTTCGTGCGCGAGCAGGGACGCGAAGAAGACGATCGCGGCCACCGCCCCGGCGATGCCGTAGGCCGTCGCCGAGTGGTCCGGGTACATCGCCGGGAAGCGGCCCGCCGCGAGGCCGACGAGCAGCAGCCAGAAGATGATGAGGACGCTCCAGTTGACGCCGACCCGGATGCCGGCGATCGTCCCCAGGCGCAGGGTCTCGTTCATGTCGGCCCTCGCGTCGATCCTCGCCGCTGCGGACGCTGCCGGCTCGATCGTGACGCCAGCCACGGCCGGCGACACCGGCCACAGGTCACCGGTCGTCGGCCGGAGGACCCGAGCTCAGTGGCGAGCTGCCTCGGCCTCGAGGTGGTCGCGCAGTCGCCGCAGACGGCTGTCGGGGTCCCGGAGCGGGCAGGTGGCGCAGTAGCCCTCGCCGCGAGGGTCAGGCGCGTCGCATGCCCGGTAGTACAGACAGCAGCTGCCTCTGACCACGTGGTGCGCGACCCCACCGGTCCACGGCACGAGCAGGAGGCGCGGCCGCACCAGCCGCCTCGCCAGTCGCCGTTCGAGTCCGTCCAGGAGTCGCTGCGTCCGCGACCACGTCCGGTCGGTGTCGGCGCCGCGTTCCCGATCGAGGTACAGGGCCTGACCGGCCAAGCCGTCGGCGACCGCACCCCAGATCGCGGACGCACCGACCGGCAACGACCGGCTCAGTGCCGCGACCACGGGTGCGGTGAGCTCGTGGATGGTCGCGGCCGCGGCCTCCAGCCCGTCCTCGACGTCGACGACGTTCCGGGGGGCGATCGCGAGCCCGTCGAACCAGCCGTCCGCGTGACGCCGGACGGTGAGGTCGACCAGGGGTGGGACCGGTGGCGGGGCGCCGGCGAGGGCGGGCAGCCCCACGAGCAACGCCGGTACCTGCGCGAGCCACGCGGCGAGCGCGGCGGCGGCAGCGCGGCGCTCGCCGATGCGCACGGTCAGCTCGTCCAGCCAGGCGGGTGCGGCGACGACGGCCGCGGTCAACGGCTGCCAGCCCGGCGGGGTGCCGACTCGTAGCTCGACGTACCCGGAGGCGGCGTCGAGTTCGGCCATCACCTGGGCGAAGCGGGCGAGCGGTTCCTCTCCTGGTCGGACCGACGCACCCGCCGAGGTGCCGACGCTCTTCGGCGCGGCTCCGGTGTCCACGTGCGCTGCCATCCAGACCTCGCGTCACTCACGCCTGCGTCGCTTGACGCAACAGGAGTTAGGCCAACCTAACCTCATGCCCGGGGGTGACGCAACGCCGGGCATGCGCAGGACCTCGACGAGCGCCCGACGACTCTGGCGCCGCCACCGCGGCCGGGGGCGATCGACCCTGCCGGTGGGCGTCGGCGTCCGGCAGCGTCGCAGTGACCGCCTCCACGGAGGGCGTCATGAGCGATCCCGCTGCCCTGCTGGCCACCTCGCAGTTCGTGCTCGACGCGCCGGGCGTCACCGGACGCCACCGCGAGCCGCTGTACCCGGGCGTGGAGTCGACGTTGTTGTGGCGCAACGAGCGAGCGACGGCCGGTGTGCTGTGGATGAGCGCCGGCTCCGTCGTCCCCGAGCACCGGCACGCCGCGGCCGAGCACCACGTCTGGCTGGCCGAGGGTCAGGTCGACGTCGCCGACCGCACGCTCACGCAGGGCGCCTACTGGCACGTCCCGCCGAGCGTCGAGCATGCGGTCCACTGCTCGCCGGCCTGTGACAGCGTGGTCTTCTATCTCTACCTGCGGACGCGCCCGTGACGCCGATGCGGTCGTGCGGCTCAGACGTGGAGCACCTCCACCAGCAGGAACGCGGCGATCGACGCGAAGACGAGCGCCGCGCCGACGTCGAGCACGACCGGCAGGCGTGACCCCCTGGCCAGTGAGGCCCGGATGCGGCCTGCGGCCAGGCCGGCGGTGACGTCGATGCTCAGCCCGACCACCAGGAAGAGCAGACCGAGCACCACGAACTGCAGGGTCGGGCTGCCGCGGTCCGGCCGGACGAACTGCGGCAGGAAGGCCGCGAAGAACAGCACGACCTTCACGTTGGCGAGGTTCGTCACGAAGGCCCGACGCAGGATGGCCCCCGCGCCGTCCGGGCCACGCTCCGGGATACCGGCGTGCCGGGCGGCGCGCAACGTCACGGCGGCCAACCACAGCAGGTAACCCGCGCCCAGCAGGCGCACGCCGTCGAGCAGTACGGGCGCCGTCCGGAGCAGGGCGGCCAGACCGAGCGCGGCGAGCGTGGTGTGGACCAGCATCCCGCCGGACATGCCGAGCGCGGCCAGCACCCCGGCGCGAGGCCCGCCGGCGATGCCGGAGGCGACGACGAAGGCGAGGTCCGGCCCGGGCGCGGCGCAGACCAGCGCGGTGGCGAGCAGGAACGTGGGCAACAGCTCGGGCGCCGGCACGGGCCACCTCCCCACTGGACCTTTTCGGTCGTAACTGCCTTTTGGCTTTCTGCACGTTACGGTGACGCGGTGCGGCGTGCAACCCTCCAACGACCGATGACGGTTACACTGGGGCGATGACGACGTGGACGGACCCGGTACCGCTCGCCTGGATCGTGGCGGTGGTCAACGAGTACGGGACGCGCGCCCGCGAGGCCGCCGGCGAGCGTGAGCGGCCCTATCCGTCACCGGAGACGTTGCCCGAGCCTCCGGCGCTCGCCGGCCGCCTGGACGTGCCAGCCCTTCGCGAAGTCGCCGACCGGCTCGACCCGGTCTTCGCGGCGTCGACGGCCGAGGCGGCGATCGACCACCTCGACGGTGTGCTGGTGGAGTTCGCCCCCCTGACGCGGGTGCAGGCCGTGGGCGGACGACCCATGCTCGCCTGGCAGGCGGCGGCAGGGATGCCGGCCGTTCTGAGCGCCTGCGCGATCACGTTGGTGCAGGCCCTGGGCGAGGGGGCGGGCGTGCGACGACTCGGCACCTGCGACGCCGAGCGCTGCGGTGACGTGTACGTGGACACGTCGCCGACGTCGACGCGCAGGTTCTGCTCGACCACCTGCCAGACCCGCACGAAGGTCGCTGCCCACCGTCGACGCCGGCGTGAGCGGCCGACGTCCGCCACGACCGCCAGCGACTGAGGCACGCGACGGGCTCAGCTGCCCTCGGCAGCCTCGAGGATGCGTCCGAGATCACGCGCCAATCGTTCGCGGGCACCAGCGGGCAGGGCCGCGAGCAGGTCGTTCTCGATCTGCAGCAGCTGCTCGACCAGCCGCGGGAGCAGTTCCTCACCGGCCGCCGTGAGATACAGCAGGCGTCCGCGCCGGTCCTCGGGGTCGGGTCGGCGCTCCAGGTATCCGGCCCGCTCCATACGGTCGAGCCGCGCCGTCAGCGTGCCGGACCCCACGAGTTGGGTACGGCGCAGGTCGAGCGGGCGCAGGCCGCCGCCCTCCCGCCACAGCGGCGCCAAGACGTCGATGTCGCCCACCTGCAGCCCGTAGGGCTCCAGCAGCGCGTTGCGCCGCAGCTCGGCGAGACGCGCCAGCCGGTAGACACGCCCGAAGACGGCCATGCCCGTGAGGTCCCAGTCCGGCCGGCGAGCGGCCCACTGGGCGACGACGTGTGCGACCTGATCCACCATGCCGAGCCAGGTTAGTCGATGACGACTCTGACGTCGTCGAGCGTTGAGCGCGCGAATGCTCTCCCGCCCTTGTCTGTCGATATCGACATAATTATTGTCGATATCGACAGACCTCGCTGGACGGAGCCCACGATGGAACACCTCACCACCTACCGGACCACCGATTGGCCGATCACCGCACCCCGTCGCCACACGACGCGGCCGATCGCGGCGCGACGCGTGCGTCGGCTGCTGGCGCTGCGCCACGCATCTGCCCGTCATGGCGAACGCGGCGACGACCGCCACTGAACACCGCACCAGACACGAGGAGAAGCGATGGATCCGCTGTTCGGCAAGGTGCTGTTCGACACCTTCTGGGACCCGGTGCCGCACACCCGGCGTTCACCGAGCACCTCGGGGCTCAGGTCCCGGCGCCTCGGCGCGGCGATGCGACGGTTGGTGGCCCGGCCACTCGGCATCGCCCGCCGACTCCCCCGACCGCCCGCCACGCGGCCCGCGCCGTGCTCGTGATGCGCTTTCGGCGGCGCGGCGGGGCCACGGGTGGTAGCTCTGCCCAGCCCGGCTGCGCCGCGAGCGCGCCCCTTTCGAGTCCGGTGGGAGACCATGCCCGAAGCCGCTGCGACGATTCACCGCCTGGCGGCGTTCACGACGGACCCGGATGGCGGGAACCCGGCCGGGGTCGTGATCACCGACGCACCACTCGACGCGCTGCAGATGCAGGAGATGGCCGCGGACGTCGGCTACTCGGAGACGGCCTTCCTCGTGCCCTCGGGCGACGACCGCTACACCGTGCGCTACTTCGCCCCGATGGCCGAGGTGCCGTTCTGCGGCCATGCGACGATCGCCGCAGGCGTCCTGCTCGCCGGCCGCGAGGGTCCTGGCACCGTCCGGTTCGACACCCCGGCCGGCGCCGTCACCGTCGAGTTGTCGGTCGACGACCGCAGCCGGGCCCTGGCCACGCTGACGTCCGTCGAGCCCTCGGTGGAACCGGCCGCGCCAGACGTGCTTGACGCGGCGTTGTCGGCGCTGCGGCTGCGACGGGAGGAGCTCGATCCGGTGTTCGAGCCGGCCGTCGCCTTCGCCGGCGCCCTCCACTTGCTGCTGGTGCTCCGCACGCGCGAGCGGTTGGCCCGCCTGGATTACGACTTCGAGGCCCTACGCGCGCACATGCTGGCGCACGGGCTCACGACCGTGGCGCTGCTGTGGCCGGAGCGCATCGACCGTTGGCACGCCCGCAACGCCTTCCCGGTGGGCGGGGTCGTCGAGGATCCGGCGACCGGGGCCGCCGCGGCGGCGACGGGCGCCTACCTGCGCGCGTCGGGACACCTGGCCGCCCCGGCGCGGTTCGAGGTCCTGCAGGGCGAGGACCTCGGGCGACCGTCACACCTGTACGTCGAGGTGGCGGCCCTCGGCGGCATCCGCGTCTCGGGGCATGCGGTCTCCATGCCCACGCCGTGACGCGACATGCCTCGGTCCGGACGGGCCGGGCGGTCGTCAGCCGAGGCGGGCGTCGGCCGTGACGGTGTCACCGCTGACGCCCGTCGCGACCAGCGTGAACGTCGCGGACGGCGTGGCGGCGCACACGGGATGGCGATCGGCCCGGCCCGGCAGGCCGGTCTCGACCACCGTGTCGCCGATGCGCAGCCGGAGGTCGGGGGCATCCGCCGTCACCCAGGAGGCATGCACCGGGAAGGCACCGTCCTCGCACGGGAACTGCCCACGTGCCGCCACCACCTCGAAGGTTTCGATGACCGCCCGCGGCGTTGTCTCGCCGTCCTCCTCCGGTGGATCGCCCGCGTCGGGCGCGTCGGTGTCGCGCGCCGGCCCGCCCGGCGCCGGTCCGTTGGGTGACGGCACCGGCGGGGATGGCGACTCTCCGCCCCCGCCGGCGGGTGCCTCGCCGGGCGGCGCGAGCACCGGATCGTCCCCGGCCGGCGCGTCGCCGGAAGCGTCCGGGGCACCGAGGGGCGGCGGGGTGGGTGCCGGGAGCACCGGGACGACCGCAGGATCCTCGCCACCGCCGGGATGGGGCGGCAGTACGAAGGTGGTCGGTGGGTCGAGGTCGGCGGCAGCGTCGGTCGGTTCCGCCGCGGCCGGGTCCTCGTCCGCCGCCGGCACAGCGGGCGGTGGGACGGCGCCTTGCGGGCCGACGCCGCCTCCGGCGAGCGACCACACGAGCCCGGCGACGGCGAGGCCCAGGACGGCGACGCCCACGCCGGCGCCCGCACCCAGCCACCTCCCGGCCCGCGGGCCGCGTGGCGCCACGTCGGGGGTGCCCACCGAGGCGGCCGTCGGCTCGACTCCGAACGCGGGCTCGCGGCCGGCCGCCGCGACCGGCACCCCCGCCTGCTGCAGGCCGGTCAGGACGCGGTCGGCCAGCGTGGCCGGCATCGCCGCGATCGGCACCCCGGCGAACAGGCCCGCCGGCGCCACGACGGCCGCCCGTTCCTGCTCGCACGTGAGGCAGCCGTCGGCATGCCGCTCGATGAGCGTGACGGCGGGCGCCCCGAACACCTCGACGTCGGCCGCCGCCAGTTCGGCCGCAAGCCGCTCGCAGCGCGGACGTCCACCTCGCCACAGCAGCCAGGCACGGATGGCGACGCCCAGGCGCTTGCGCAGCCGGAACAGGACCTGGTGGGCCGCGTTGGGCGCGATGCCGAGATCGGCCGCGAGTTCGCGCGGCTCGAGGCCGTGGCGAAGGTGCAGGTCCAGCACGCTCGCGTCCCGCTCCCCCAGCGCGGCCGCGGCGGCCCACACCAGATCGCGGCGCTCCCCACGCTCGTGGACGAGGACCGGGTCGGTCACCTGGGCGCCCGCGTCCTCGGCGATCCGGCCGGCGAGCGACTCGTGGTCAGCGGTGGCCACGGCACGACGCTCCTGCTCGAGCCGGTCCAGGGCACGGTTGCGGGCGATGCGCGACACCCACCCGCCGAACGCCGCCGGCTGCTGGAGGCGGTCGAGTTGCTGCCACGCCGTCAGCAGCGTCTCCTGCGCCACGTCGGCCGCCAGGTCGCGGTCGTGCAGGATGCGCCAGGCGATGTTCCAGCATCGGCTGGTCCAGCGTTCCACCAGCGCCCCGAAGGCCGCGGGCTCGCCCGACCGCGCCGCGACGACCAACTCCTCGTCGGTTCGCACGGGCGCCCCTTCCCGGCTCGTCGTCGGCCAGCATGTCACGACACCGGCGCCGGTGTCCCGGCCCGGGCTCGCGGTAGGCGGGCGGAGACGGACGCGGCGTGGGTGGTGGTCGTGACGCCCATGGGAGCTCCTCTCCGTGTCGAGGTCGGTGATGCCGGCCTCCGGGACTCCTGACGACGCAGCGACGGTCGCCTTACACGCCGCCTCCACCCACGGCCGGTGGCGCGCGGCCCTCGGCGGTCACCGTGCACCTCGCGCGCCGCGGGCCGCGGACCGGACGGTGCGTGCGGGGCCATCCATGACGATCGGCACGGGCCGGCCGGTCGGGCGCCTCCTAGGGTCCGGGTCGTGCGCCGCATCGATCCCGACCTGCTCGCCGGCTCGCTCGTCACGCTGTTGTGCGTGGCGACGGGCCTGCCGGTGCTGCTCGTCCAACTGTCCGGCGAGGATCCGACGACCGGGCCGGCGTGGCTGTGGTGGCTGGCCTTCGCCGGCTTCGTGTCGACGTTGATCGGCTCGACGTGGCTGGCCGAACAGCTGCCGCGGCCGGCACTCGTGCGGGTCTTCGCGGGCCAGGTGCTGCTCGGCCCGGTCGTGGTGCTGCTGGCGCCACGCGTCGGCTGGACGCCGATCCTGCTGGTGTTCACGGCCGCGCTCAGCTGCTATCTCGTCTCGCGGAACGTCACGGTGGCGATCGTCGCCGGCAATGCGGTCGTGGCTGCCGTGGCCGCCTGGTGGTCGACCGGCCGGGCGCTCGACACGGTGCTCAGCGGCCTGCTGTACCTGCTGTTGCAGTCCGTCAGCGTGGTCGCCGTGCTCGCGCAGTTGCGGGTCGAGCGCTCCCGCCGGGAGCTGGCCGAGACGCACACGCAGCTGCGGGCCGCGACAACGCTGCTGGAGGATCAGAGTCGCGGTACCGAGCGGCTGCGGATCGCGCGTGACCTCCACGACGTGGTCGGACACCAGTTGACGGCGCTGACGCTCGAACTGGAGGTCGCCAGCCACCACGCCACCCCGCCGGCGGCAACCCACCTCGAGCGTGCCCGCACCATCGCCCGGACGCTGCTGCGCGACGTCCGCGACACCGTCGACGAGTTGCGGGAGGAACGGCCGGACCTCGCCGGGCTGGTGGCGGACGTGGTCGCCGACGTGCCGCGTCCGGCCGTGCACCTGTCGATCGACGAGGCACTGACGGTGGACGAGCGCCGCACCGTCGCGGTCGTGCGGTGCGTGCAGGAACTGCTCACCAACGCCATCCGGCACACCGACGCCCGACACCTGTGGATCGACGTGACCGTCGACGACGCGAGCGGCCTGCTGCTGACGGCGCGCGACGACGGCAACGGCACCCACGAGGTCGTCCTGGGCAACGGTCTGCGCGGCATGCGCGAGCGCGTCGAGGCACTGGGCGGGACGGCCACCTTCGCGGGCGGTGCCGGCTTCCCCGTCACGGTCCGGGTGCCGGCCCCGTGATCCGCGTCGTGCTGGCCGACGACCAGACACTGGTCCGCCGAGGGATCGCCGGGCTGCTCGCACTCGCCGACGACGTCGAGGTGGTCGGCGAGGCGGAGGACGGCGACGGCGCGCTGGACGCCGTGGCCACCCTGGCTCCGGACGTGCTGCTCCTCGACCTTCGGATGCCGGGGCGTGACGGCATCGCCACGCTGCAGGCGCTGGCCGAACGCGGCGACCCGACACCGGTGCTGGTGCTGACCACCTTCAACGACGACGAACTGGTGCTGCAGGCGCTGCGCGCCGGCGCACGCGGCTACCTGCTGAAGGACGTCACCCTCGAGCAACTGGTCGGGGCCGTGCACACCCTGGCGACCGGCGGCACCTCCGTGCAACCGGCCGTGACCCAGCGCCTGCTGCGCGGCCTGCAGGGCGGGACGGGACGCACCGACGACCACGGCGACCCGTCCGGTCCCGTCGATCCGCTGACGCCTCGTGAGATCGACGTCGTGCGGCTGATGGCCAGCGGACTGGCCAACCGCGAGATCGCCGCCGCGCTGCACCTCGCGGAGGGGACGGTGAAGAACCTCGTGTCCGCGGTGCTGCTGAAGCTGGGTGTGCGCGACCGCACCCGTGCGGTGCTGCGCGCGCTGCACCTCGGTCTCGTCGGCGTGGACGGGCCCGACGACGGCGCCCACCGCCGCTGAGCCCGGCTCGGCCACCGCCGAAGCGCTCCCGCAGAAGCCAGCGCGCCGAGCACGCGGTCGATCCCCTGACGCACGGCCGGCTCAGCGTCACACCGGTGCGCCCTCGGCCCGACCATGCGTCGCTGGCTCGACCGTGCGGCGCTGGCTCGACATCGCCGTTGGTCGGTCCCGGACGGGCGAGCGTTCGGCACGGCGCTGCCGCATCGGGCATCGGCGGCTCCCTAGGCTGGGGACATGCTGACCGATCCGTATGGCGACCGCGACCTGGTAGCGCTCTACGACCTCGACAACCCCGGCGGCGGAGATCACGACTTCTACCGCGCATTGGCCGACACCTTGGACGCCCGCCGGATCGTCGATCTGGGCTGCGGCACCGGACTACTCACCCGCCGACTCGCCAAGGCAGGTCGCTCGGTCACCGGCATCGACCCGAGCCCCACCATGCTCGACTGGGCCCGCCGGCAGCCGGGTGCCGAGGCGGTCACCTGGCTCGAAGGGGACGCCACGTCGATCCTCCCGTCGGGCGACGTGGATCTCGTGCTCTGCACCGGCAACGCGATCATGCACCTCGACGGACCCGCCCTCACCATCGCCACGAGACGCATCCATGACGGCCTCCGGCCTGGGGGCGTCGTGAGCTTCGAAACGCGCAACCCGACCGCGCGCGAGTGGGAGGAATGGACGCGTGAGGCGACCTACGACGAACGCCACACCCACTTGGGGATGCTGACGGAGTGGGTGGAGGTCACCGACGTCACCGGCGGGCGTGTGACCTTCGACGCCCACAACGTCTTCCCCGACGGCGACGACCGCGTGTACACGAGCGTCCTGCACTTCCGTGACGCCGACGCCATCCGGGCCGCGCTCCACGACGCCGGCTTCGACCGTGTCGAGATCCGTGGCGGCTGGGGTGGAGAGAACGTCACGAGTTCGTCCCGCGTGCTCGTGGTCCGCGCCGAGCGCGCCTGACGCCATCCTCCGTTCTGTTCCCCCGTGGCCGCGAGCGCCCCCGTTCGCCCGAGACGGTCAGCTGGGTCCGCTGTCGCTACCTGCGGGTCTCGGTGGTGCCACGACCGTGCTGCCGCCGCTCGTTTCGCTCATCTCGCCGGATGCCCGCCGACGCCACGACGGCCGTTCCAGCGATCGCCAGTGGGATCGGCAGGAACGTCATCAAGGTCTCCCCCAGCGTGGCTCCGGCCCCGTAGAGGAAGCGCTGCAGGACCCCCGCAGAGGTCTGATGGACGAGCGAGGCGGTGACCAGCGCTGCTGCGGTCGTCGCACGGCCAGCCGAAGGGGTCGGGAACGCCGAGTCGGCGCCGCCCGGCGACGTCAGCGGTCCCACCGGAACCAGACCGCCGCGAGCGCGCCGGCCACCACGGCGGTGGCGGCGAGTGCCAGCAGTGGGGTGAGCGGCAGGGCCTGACCCAGCCATGCGGCCTGCAGGGATTCGTGGGCCGCGCCGAACGGCAGGACCCGTCCCACGGACGCCATGGCGTCGGGCAACGCCTCCATCGAGGTGAACAGGCCGCCGGTGGCGCCGATGGCGAAGAAGATCGTCAGCCCGAGTGCGACCGACGCGTTCGGGGTGGGCGCGACGGCGGCGACCAGCATGCCGAGGGCGTACATCGCCGCCGTCGCCAGCGTCATGACACCGACCACCGCCGCCAGGTCGCGGGGGGCGGCCAGACCGAACATGGTGGCGGCGACGCCCAGCGCGATCGCCACACCGAGGATCGTCTGGACCAGGCTCGTGAGCAACTGGGCGACCAGCACCATGGCGGGATGCACCGGGGTCACCGCGAGACGCCGCAGCACGCCCGTCTTGCGATAGGTGGCGAGGAAGCTCGGCATGTTCACCACGCCGACCAGGGCGACCACCATCACGAGCACGAGCGGGACGACGTAGACGTCGAACACCGTCATTCCGCCCCATCCCGGGACCACCTCCTGCGCGTCCAGGCCGGCCAGCACCATGATCAGCACCGGCATCCCGATCGGGACCAGGAGTCCGGAGGTGTCGCGGGCGACCATGCGTGACTCGGCCAGGCCCAGCTGCAGCCACGCGTCGGGGCCGGGCCGGAGCCCGCGACCGGGGAGGGCGTGCGTGCTCATCGGCGACCTCCGTCGGCGTCGGTGGTCGTGCGGGAGGTGAGCGCCAGATAGGCGTCCTCGAGGCTGGCCGAAGGCGGCAGCCCGGCGGCCGCCGCCAGCCCGTCGGGCCGGTCGAGGGCCACCACCCGTCCGCGGTCGAGCACCGCGACGCGGTCGCAGAGGCGCTCCACCTCCTCCAGTTGGTGGCTGACCAGCACGATCGTCACGCCCTGGTCCCGCAGGTCCTCCACCAGGCGCCAGATGCCGCGGCGCGCCTCGGGGTCCAGCCCGGTGCTCAGCTCGTCCAGGAGCGTGACGCGCGGGTCACCGACCAGGGCCAGGGCGATGGACAGCCGCTGCTGCTGTCCGCCCGAGAGGTCGTCGAAGCGGGTGTCGCGCTGCTCGTCCAGGCCCAGTGAGCGCATGAGCTCGTCCGGGTCACGCCCCCGCGGGTAGAAGGAACGGAACAGCGTGACCAGCTCGTGGACCTTCAGGGCCCCGTGCAGAGCGGCACGCTGCAGCTGCACACCCAGCACGCGGCGCAGGGCGGAGCGGTCACGCTCCGGGTCCAGGCCGAGCACGCGCACGCGGCCCCGGTCCGCCCGTCGCAGGCCCGCGACGATCTCGACCGTGGTCGTCTTGCCGGCGCCGTTGGGGCCGAGGACGCCGAAGATCTCGCCGTGGCGTACCTCGAAGCTGACGTCGTCGACCGCCACGGTGTCGCCGTAGCGACGGTGCAGTCCCTCGACCTCGATGGCTGCGGGCACGGCCGTTCCCTTCGTCGTCCGATCGACATGGACGGTAGGGACGGGTGCGGCTGGCCTCGCGTGTCGCGCGTCATGACCTCGACCCATGACGATCGACACCCCCGGCCCCGCTGGCGGAGGGTGTGGTCACGCACGCCCGTGACCGGATGCGGCCCCGGGAACCGGCCGCGGTCGGTGCTGGTCGTCGGCCCAGGCCCGCAGCAACCCCCGGTAGTGCTCGACGAAGTGGTCGTGCTCGTGCGCGGGGAAGGTCCCCTTGACGGTGTCGACGACCAGCCCGTCGAACCAGTCGGAGCGGACGAGATCCACCATCGCTTCGTCGACGTGCCCGAGATGCTCGGCGCAGAACGCGTCGTAGGCGTCCTGTTCGAAGTACTCGTCGGTCAGCCGGTGGTAGGCAGCGAGCTTGTCGCCCTCGTCGAGGTCCTGGTCGTCGGCGATCTGGAACCAGCGATCGGGGTCGAGGTTGATCCGCATGTTCCGACTGGTGGCGGCACAGAACACGCTCCACTTCAGCAACGTCTTCATCGCCCACGGGAAGTAGTAGTGCAGGCTCGTGATCGACACGTCCGGGCAGGCGTTGGCGTAGTCGATCGGCTGGACCAGCCCGTCGGTCACGAGCGTCTCGCAGGAGTTGAACTCCCACCGGAAGAACGCGTTGACGATCCGCCCGATCGTGCGCACCTCCTGCCCCACCCCCGGGGACAGGAAGTCGTGATCGACGAGGTAGCGGGCATGGTTCGGCTGCGACGGGTCGAAGTGCATCGTCATGGTCTCCGCACCGATCGACAGGGTGCGCACGAACACGTCGAAGTCGACCGCGGCCTGCAGGTGCATCAGCCGCTGGCCCGAGTCGTCGTACGCCTCCAGCAACTCGTCGGCGTCGTCGATCCGGGTCACTCCCACCCAGGCCCCGCCGTCGTAGGGCTTCATGTACAGCGGGAACCCGACCTGCTGGGCGATCTCCTCGAGGTCGAAGGCCTGGTTGTAGCGGGCCGCGGTGTAGGCGAACCGCGAGTCCTGCGGCGGGTGCTTGTGCGGCAACAGCCACGTCTCGGGGACGTGCAGCCCGAGTCGCATCATGGCGCAGTAGGCGGCGTGCTTCTCCATCGCCTGGAACGTGAACGGGTTGTTGAGCAGGTAGACCCCGTCCATCATGGCGACCTTCTTCAGCCACTCGCGCGGGACGTAGTACCAGTGCGCGAGCCGGTCGATCACGAGGTCGTAGCGCGGAACGGCGCGCAGCCGGAACGGTTCGATCGTGACCCGTTCGGTGCGGAACGTGTGGGTCTCCCCGCCGTGCTCGATCTTGAGGTCGAGCCGCCGGACGAGCTCCTCGAAGGTCGACGACCAGTCCTCCTCCATGCCCAGCAGCAGGCCGATCAGGTGCTCGCTCACGTTCCGTCTCCCGTGCGGTCGTTGCCGTTGGTCGACCCGCCCCTCCGGCGGGCCGCGGTGGGTCACGCCGCGTGCAGGTGTAGTTCCGCGGCGAAGCGGTCGGCCATCTCCAGGGTCGCCCCGAGGTTCGGGTGGCGCACGATCAGCACGCCGTCGGCGGTCACCGAGGCCCGCCAGTCCTTGCGGGGCGCGCCGATGGGGGCGAGGTCGAGGGTGACGACGTGGTCGCCGTACTCGCTCAGCAGCCGCGTGAGCCCCTCCACGTGGGTGATGCGCCCCTGCCCGCGGGCACGCTTGAAGACCGCCGCGGCGTTGTGACGCCGCTCGATCGGCCGCGACACCCGACCGTGGACGACCGCCTCCGCCCAGGCCACGAACAGGTCGCTCTCCGTGGCGTGGTTCATGACCTCGACGGTCCGGGCCCCCGGCGACCGGGCACCGATCTCGCCGAAGACCACCTCGCCGTCGGGCTTGCGGTACCACTCCATGTGGGTGAACCCGTCGCGGAATCCGAGCGCGTCGAGCACCGCCCGACCCATCTCGCGCCCGCCCTGCAGGTCGGGGACCTCGAGGTCGCGCAGCGCGACGTACACGGGGCTGATCCACTCGTTCTGCCGCATGACGAGCGGGCGGGGCCGGTACCAGCCGATGTTCTCGAACAGCACACGCCCGTCTGCGCAGATCGTGTCGTAGGTGAACTCCTCGCCGTCCACGAACTCCTCGACGCTGACCACCGGCACCGGGCGGAGCAGCGGCAGCACCTGCTCGAGCTGCCCGGCGTCGTCGACCCGGTACGTGTCGGCGGAGCCGTAGCCGGCGATCGGCTTGACGATCAGCGGGTAGCCGATGCGTTCGGCGATCGCCCGGACCCCGTCGGCGGTCGTCGCGGTCTGATGCCACGGCGTCCGGATCCCGGCCTGGTCCAGCCGCTGCTTCATCAGCTCCTTGTCGCGGAACCGCTCGGTCTGCTCGCCCGTGAGCCCGCGGACACCGAGTGCCTCCCGCAGCCGGGCGGCGAGCCCCATGTAGGGCTCCCACAGGCACTCGACGCGCTCGAACCGGACGTGACCGAGCACCGAGGCGACCGCGTCCAGGGCGGCGCGCTCGTCGGTGAGCGACCGCACGTGCAGGTGGTGGGTGAGCGCGTCGCGGGCCGTCGGCGGCAGCGCGTCGACGTGCTGGTCGCCGAGCCCGATCACCCGGGCGCCGACCTGGGCGAGCCCGCGGGTGAACTGGGCCATCTCCGCCGGGTAGCCCGGCGAGATCATCAGCACGTCCATGGTTCCTCCCGTCTCAGCCGAGTTCGACGCGCAGACCGCCGAGGATCCGCTTCACGGCGTCGACGACCACCCCGGTGTCGTGGTCACGCACGATGACCCAGCCTTCGCCCTCGTAGCCGTCGCCGGCCGGCTGCCCCGGCGTCGGCACGCGGGCCTCGGCCACCAGGTGTCCGAGCTCGGCCTGGAGCGCGTCGATCCCGTGCACGGCGACCACGCGGCTGCCGGGGGGCGCCGACCCGGCGGGATGCTGCCCCCGCAGGTACACGGTGCCGACGGCCCACCGGCGCTCGGGCGGTTCGAAGCGGTCGAGGATCTCGATCCCCGCCCAGGCGCGGTGGAGATCGACGTCGTGGGCGTAGGCGATGGCCGCGCTGAGCTGCGCACCGGGTGGCCGGGCCGCGACCTCGGAGACGGCGACGCTGCCGTCGCCGCGCCGGAACCACTCCAGGTGGGTCAGGCCGCGCCGGTGCCCGAGCGCCCGGACCGCGGCAGGGCCGGCGGCGTCGATGCCGCCGTAGGTGTCCGCGTCGAGCTCACGGGGCAGCAGGACGGCCCACTGCATCCAGGGGTTGCGGAGCACCTCCAACGGGGTCGGCAGGTAATGGGAGATCGAGCGCCACACGACGTTGCCGTCGACCGTGACGCTGTCGAAGGAGTGCTCGTCACCGACCACGAACTCCTCGAGGAGCGCCGGCGCGTCGCCCGACGGTGCCTGCACCGCGAGCCAGCCGCGCAGCGCGTCGGGACCGTCGAGGCGGAAGGTGTCGCGTGCGCCGGCGCCCGCAGGGGGTTTGACGACGACCGGGAACCCGACGTCGTCGACGAAGCGGGTCGCCTCGTCGGCGGAGCGCACGAGCCGGTGCCGCGCACAGGGCACGCCCGCCTCGCGCAGCACCTGCTTCATCCGGCTCTTGTCCCGGAAGTTGCGTGCGGTCGCGACGTCCATGCCGCTGATCCCGAGCGACTCGCGCACCTGCGCGAGCGGGACCTGCAGCTGTTCGAGGATCCCGACCAGCCGGTCGACCCCGCCGAGCTGTCCGGCCAACCCCCGCACGGCGGCTTCCAGCTGGGACGGATCGAGCGCGTCGTCGACCCGCCAGTGGGCGACCAGGCGCTCGCGGAGGTGGGGTGGCAGCCGGTCGGCGGGCTCGTGGGTCACGATGCCCACGCGGACGTCCGGGAGGTGCGTCGCTCCCGTGACGAAGCGTTCGGTCGCCTCGAGCAGGTACGGGGCGACGAAGACCGCGGTGACCATGCCGCGGACCCTAGCCCGACTGGACGGGCTGCCGGCAGGGACGATGGGGCTAGGGTCGCGATCGTGAACGTCGTCTTCGTCGAGCCGCACTTCCCGCGCAACCAGCGGGAGTTCGTGCGCGGGCTCGCCGCCGTCGGGGCGACCGTGGTGGGCATCGGCGAGTCGCCCCTCGACGCCCTCGACCACGACCTCCAGGGCTGGCTGCACCACTACGAGCAGGTCCCCTCGGTCACCGACGTCGGCCGCATGACCGAGGTCGTGCGGTGGGTCCAGAGCAAGCTGTGGGTCGACCGACTCGAGGCCACGATCGAGGCGCACACGCTGCCCGCGGCCCACGTCCGGGAGGCCTGCGGGATCCCTGGTACCTCCTCGCGGACCGCCTGGCTGTGCCGCGACAAGCCGTCGATGAAGCAGGTGCTGCGCGACGCGGGCGTCCCGACGGCCGCGTCGGCCGCGGTCGACAGCGCGGCCCAGGCCCACGCCTTCGCCGCCGACGTCGGGTTCCCGCTGATCCTGAAGCCCCGGGCGGCGGCCGGAGCGGCCGGCACCGTGCGGGTCGACGACCGCGACCAGCTCGACCATGCGCTTGGCGTGTTCGGCTCGGAGGGGACCGACTCGATCGCGGTCGAGGAGTTCGTCGAGGGCCACGAGGGCTTCTACGACACGCTGACCGTCGACGGGCACGTCGTCCACGACTTCGTCTCGCACTACTACCCGAACGTGCTCGAGGCGATGCGCACCCGCTGGATCTCGCCGCAGTTCGTGGCGACCAACCGCCTCGACGAGGCCCCCGACTACGAGGAGGTCCGCGAGATGGGCCGGCGGGTGATCGCCGGGCTCGGGATCGGCACCTCCGCCACGCACATGGAATGGTTCTTCGGACCGAAGGGTCTGCGCTTCTCGGAGATCGGGTGCCGGCCACCGGGCGTCGGGGCGTGGGACCTGTACTCGGCCGGCAACGAGATGGACCTGTACCGGGAGTGGGCCCACGCGATCGTGCACGGCGGCCCCTCGCAGCATGCGTCGCGACGCTACGCGGCCGGCATCATCGCGCTGCGCCCCGACGCCGACGGGCGGATCACCGGCTACTCGGGACTGGACGAGGCCCAGCAGCGGTACGGGTCCTGGGTGATCGACGCCCACCTGCCCGAGCCCGGCACGGCGACGCAGCCGATCGAGGCCGGGTACATGGCCAACGCGTACGTGCGGATGCGGCATCCCGACTACGACGAGCTGCGTCGCATGCTCGACGACGTCGGACGGACGGTGCAGGTCCACGCCTCGTGAACGACGTGCTGCTCCTCGGTCCGCAGCGCCGACCCACGCTCGCCGACGCGGTGGCCGACCTCGGTCTCGACGGGCCGATCGCGACCGTCAACGCCGGGTGGCAGGAGCGCGAGCCGGACGATCGCGAGCTCGACGAACTGCTCGGGGAACGCAGCGTCAACCTGCGCCTGTACGCACGCTGGGCCGATGCGCTGCGCGACGACGACGAGCTGGCGCAGGCCGACCGCGCCCGACGCGACCGGATCGACGAGCTGCAGGCGCTGTACCTGCGGCGCCTGCACCACGCGATGGAGGGCATCAGTGCCCTCCGGCACCACGCCGCGCGCGACCCCGGGCTGCGCGACGCCGAGATGGCGGACGCGGTCGAGGAGATCCGTCGTCTCGACGCCCGCCACCTCGACCGGATCGACGAGGTCGAGGCGGACTTCGCCCAGCAACTCCGGCTGTCCGAGCGCCCCGTCGTGGCGGAGCACCGGGCGGCGGTCGCGCGCCTCGTCGGTGGGACCGAGGCCGTCGCGATCGCCGGCGGCCACGTCGCCGTCCTGTTGCACTGCCTGCGCCTGTTCGGACTGACCGGGGTGCTCGGCGAGCGTCCGGTGATCGCGTGGTCCGCGGGGGCGATGGCGATCTCCGAACGGGTCGTGCTCTACCACGACCTGGCCGTGCACAGTCCCGGGCACGCGGAGGTCCACGCACGTGGACTCGGCCTGTGCCGGGGCGTCGTGCCGCTCCCGCACGCCCGACGTCGGCTGCGGATCGACGACCACGAACGCATGGCCCTGCTGGCACGGCGGTTCGCGCCCGCCCGCTGCGTCGTGCTCGACGACGGTGCCCGGTTGTCGTGTCCCGACGGAGCGACGGGCGCCACCGACCTGCCGACCGTGGGGCTCGACGGGCACCTGCACGCGGAGGCCAGCTGATGTTGCACGTCGGCGCCCAGCCGCTCGCGATCGACCAGCTCCGCCACGGCGGCGCCGACGCCGCGGCCGTGGACCGCTTCCTCGACGCGCACGACGTCCCCCTCGTCGAGGGTGCGACGGGCACCTTCCTGTGGCGCGGCGAGGCGGACGCGGTCCGCGTCCAGCACTGGGTCGTCGGCCTGCCGAACCCGCTGCCGATGGAGCGCCTCGACGGGACCGACCTGTGGTTCGCCGTGACCGACCTGCCAGAAGGTTCCCGGGTCGAGTACCGCCTGGAGGTGGTGCACGGCGACCACGTCGACAACGTCGAGGACCCGCGCAACCCGAACCACGCCCACAACCCGTACGGCTCGAACTCGGTCGTCCACGGCACCGGCTACGAGGTCCCCGACTGGATCGAGCTCGACGAGGACGCGCGCCGTGGCGAGCTACGCGACCTCGTGCTGCACAGCGCCGCGCTCGGCCGCAGCGTGCACGCCAAGGTGTACCTGCCGGCGCGCTACCGGCCGACCGCGCGCTACCCCCTGCTGGTGGTCCACGACGGTACCGACTATCTCACCTTCGCCGCCGCGCAGACGGTGCTCGACAACCTGATCCACCGGCTCGACGTCGCCGAACTCGTCGCCGTGTTCCTCGATCCCGGCGACCGTCTGGTCGAGTACGCGAACCACGAGGGCCATGCACGCTTCGTCGCGGACGAGCTCGTGCCCGAGCTCGAACGGGCGCTGCCACTGATCGACCACCGCGGGGGTCGCTGCCTGATGGGCTCGAGCTTCGGGGCGATCGCCGCGTTCTCGACCGCGGTGCGCTATCCGGACCGGTTCGGTTCGCTGCTGCTGCAGTCGGGGTCCTTCGCGTTCACCGATATCGGCTCGGATCACGGCGGCGGGCCGGTCTTCGACCCGGTCGTCGCGTTCGTGAACGCCTACCGGGCCGAGCCGACCCGGGTCGCGGACCGGCTGTACGTCACCTGCGGGACGTACGAGCCGATGATCCGGGGCAGTCGCGCGATGGTGCCGGTGTTCCGCGGCACGGGTGCGGAGGTGCGCTACGTCGAGGCGCGCGACGGCCACAACTGGGAGAACTGGCGCGATCGCCTGCGCGACGGGCTCGCCTGGGTGTTCCCCGGCCCACAGAAGTTCGTCTACGAGTGACATGAGGTCCCGGCTGGCAGCGGTGGCAGCCGGGTACGAGTCGATACGGCAACCGGGAGGACGGCGGTGGGCGAGGTGGACGCGTGAGGCAGGTCGAGCGCTGGCACTCGGACCGCATCGGGTTCGACATGACGATGGCCCGGTGGGGGCACTGGGGCACACCGGTGCTGGTCTTCCCGACCGCCGGCGGCGACGCCCTGGAGATCGAGCGCGAGGGGTTGGTGACCGCCTGCGGCGAGCTGATCGAGGCAGGCCGGGTGAAGCTGTACTCCTGCGACAGCGTGGCCGGGAAGGCGATGCTCGAGGCCTGGGGGGCTCCCGAGCAGCGGCTGCGCCTGCTGGGTGCGTTCCACGCCTACGTCCGGGCCGAGGTGATCCCGGCGATCCACGCCGACAGCGGCGGACCTGCGCTGCCCATCGTGGCGGCCGGCGCCTCCATCGGCGCCTTCAATGCGCTCGCCATGGTGTGCCGGGAACCGAGGTGGTTCTCGACCGCGATCTGCATGAGCGGCACCTACGACGTCCAGCGCTTCTACGACGGCGCCTGGGACGACGAGCTGTTCTTCGCCTCGCCCCTGCACTTCCTTCCCGGCCTGGGAGGCGAGCAGCTCGACCAGCTCCGCCAGCGCTTCGTCCTGCTCGCGTCCGGGCAGGGTGCGTGGGAGGACATCGACGAGTCCTGGCGGGTCGCCGACGTGCTCGGGTCGAAGGGGGTCCCCAACCGGGTCGACGCCTGGGGTCCGGAGTGGGAACACGGGTGGGGCACCTGGCACCGGATGCTGCCGACCTACCTCGACGAGCTCGCCTGATCCCTCGCCGTCGCACTCACCACACCGTCACCGGTGTCCCGAGCGGCAGCAGGTGCGCCAACTCGGCGATCACGTCGTTGGGGACGCGGATGCAGCCGTGAGAGGCCGCCCGCCCGATGCTCGACGGCGCGTCCGTCCCGTGGATGCCGACCTGGCCGTCACCACCCGCGAACTCGGTCAGCACGTCCGACCGTGCGGAGAGCCCCAGCGCGAAGGGCCCGTACGGACCGTCCGGGTCGCCGGTGTCGAGCTTGTCGGTCACGAAGAAGGTCCCCGGGGGTGTGGGATGCTGCGCGTCGCCGATCGCGACCGGCGTCGTGAGCACCTCCTCGCCGGCGTCCAGGACACGCAGCTCGCGCGTCGCGAGATCGACCACCACCGCCAGGTCGACGCTCGTCACCTCGACGGCGTCGGCGCGGATCCACCCGGTCGTGCCGTTGGGCCGGACCGGCAGCAGCACCTCCAGCCACTCCCCGCGCTGCCCGGTGACCAGCAACACGGTCGGCGAGTCGAAACCGGTCACGGGGGCGAGCACCTGGCTGGCCGTTCCCGATCCGGGTGCTTCGAAGACCTCGAGGTGCCCGCCGGGCCGGGCCACGCGCGCGGGCTCCGGTGCGGCGTCCTCGGGGTCGGCTGGCACCTCCTCGACCGTCGGGGACGGCGCCGCGGAAGCGCTCGACCGGTCGTCGACCGTGTCCGTCGCGGACGGGTCGGTCGCGCGCGTGCCGCAGCCGACCAGGACCGCCCCGAGCAGCGCGGCAGCCACCGCGCGCCGGAGGCGGCCGCGCAGGTCGCGGCCGTCGCGGCCGTCGCGGCCGTCGCGGCATCGGTGCCGTGCCTGCCCGGACCGGCGCAGGGCGGCGGGAGCGAGGGGGATCGGAACGGTCATCGGGATCGCCTCCTTCCGGCGAGCGGCAGCCCGTCCGGCACGCGGCCGGACGGGCCGTCGTCGCGGTCTCAACCGGTGAAGGTCGGGGTCGCGGTGCGGATGTCGGGATCGCGGTCGGGGCCGTCGTCGGGGTCGGGGTCCGGCTCGGTCCCGCCGCCGTCGTCCGGCTCGCACGTGACGTCGGTCGACTGCGGGGCCGAGCTGATGCTGAGCGGCGCGAAGACCTGGTCCTCCGTCATGACCTGCGGGTAGTGCGCCACGGCGACCAGCTCGAACGTGCCCTCCCCCGTGCCGATCGTGCCGTCGGCACCGTGGGCGCTGCCGCCCCCGCCGACGCCGGCCTCCTCCCAGTCGACGCGGACCGTGTACGGCCGGTCGTCGGGCCCGCCGAGCACCGCGACGGTGAAGTCCACCCGCGCCGGGTCACAGCCCGGGTCGACGTGCAGGGCCACCTCGGGGTCGGGGTGGGGGTTCGGCTGCGGTGCGAACTCGTCGGCGCCGGCGGCGGGCTGCGCGGCCGCGGGGCCGGCGAGCAGCAGCAGGGCCGCGGTCGTCGCCACGACGCCGCGGGAGCGCCGGCCGGGGTTCGCGGCGAAGGAGCGGCCGGCGGTCGCGGCGAGCGAGCGGCCGGCGTACGTGCCGAGGTCGGCGGACTGGGTGTCAGGGGTGGTGTGCATCGAGGTCCCTTTCCGGGTTCGCGGGCCGGTGACTTCCGGCACCGTCGAGGGACCTGACGGGGCAGCGCGCGACGCCTTACACGTCCGAAGGAAACTCGGCACGACCAACCCAGGCCACGCACTCTTCGGCGAGGCGACGCTGATACACGCGTCCGTGTGGGCGCGCACGGACGTGCTGCTGGTGGCCCACCCGGTTGACGCGCCCCGCACGACTCCTAGGTTCGATCGCATCGATACGTGGCTGTCGCGTCACGCCGCGCGACGGTCCTTTGGGGAAGGGGAGCGCATGGCGAACGGGACGAGTGCTGCCGTCGATCAGGCTGCGCGGCTCGACGAGATCGGATTCCCGGAGTTCACCACGAAGCTGGTGACCGACGTGTTCGACGCCTTGGTGGCGTCGAACCTGCGTCAGACGGAGTCCTTCGCGGAGCTGCTGGGGGCCGTCGGCAAGGAACTCAGCGAGTACATCGACGACACCAAGGACGACATCGGCGGCGAGGAGATCCTGCAGTTCCTCGCCGCGGTCGCGCCGCCGGACACGGACGACGGGTCCGAGCCCAGCAAAGTCCGTGTCGGCGGCACCCTGGACGGCGACGACGCCGACGCACTGAACACCGCACTCGCCGTTCCGGGCGAGGAGATCCCCGACGTCGCCTCCAGCGGCGCCGTCGATCAGGCAGCTTTCGACGCCATCGTGGAAGCAGCGGCCCGGCGTCTGGCCGCGAACAAGTACGACCTGCTCTCGGAGATGGTTCGCCAGGGCCTGCTGCGCCTGGTCGTGGAGACCGGGACGATCGAGACGCGGCTGACGTTCACGACCTACGGCTCGACCTTCTCGGCCCGCAACAGCCGTGACTACACGCGCCGTGCCACGGCCTTCCGTGCGCAGGCGCGGACGGGGTCCGTGCTGTCGAAGTGGGTGAGTGCCTCCGGGTCCGCGAGCCGCACCTCGGTGGCGGTCCGCACCACGAGTGAGCAGGATCGCGACACCAGCGGGAGCCGGGTGCAGATCTACGGCGGGGTCACGATCAACTTCAAGACCGACTACCTGCCGCTCAACCAGTAGCGCGTCCGATGCCGGAGATCCAGATCCCCGTCGACCTCGGGTTCACCGAGTTCGTCACGTCCCTGCTGTCGGAGGTCATGAACTCGATCGTGGTCGCGCAGAGCGAGCAGGAGGAGAAGCTCGCCGAACTCGCCGCGGTCGCGGCGTCCGACCCGGACGACTACGCCGACCACCGGCTCGACGACGCGGCCGTCGACGCCTTCCTGACGCGGCTCTTCCCGCCGACGGCCGACGACCGACCGCACGATGCCGTCCGCGGCGCACCGTATGCACCGGCGGGTGAGGACGGCCCCGAGTCGCCGCCGTACCAGGACACGCTGGACGTCGCCCTCGGCGGCGGGGACTTCAACCCGGAGCTCGGGCATCTGCTGCTGCGCGGGGTGCGCAAGATCCGGGCCGCGGCGCGACGGCGGCTGGCCGAGCAGGAGCTCGCCGTCGCCCGGCACCTCACCGAACGCGGCGTGCCGCGCGTGCTGGTCGACGCGGGACGCATCCGGGCGAAGCTGACGTTCGAGGCCCTGCAGTACCGGGACGCCGACACCGTCGAGGAGGCGGAAGAAGCGGACGAGGGCGGTGGCCCGGTCGACGACGCGACCGAGCCGGCCATGGCGTCGACCTCGGCCTCGTCCCTGCTCAAGCGGCAGGTGCTGCTGGCCGGGCGGCTGCCGGGGCTGCATCAGACCTCGGTGGTGCCGCAGGTGCTCCGCGACGTGCGCCTGCGCGTCCACTCGGCCGACGAGCGGGACCCCGGCACCGGGTCCACGCGCGCCAACGTCTACGGCGAGGTGGAGCTCACCTTCAAGACGGTCCCGTGAACGTCACGCCGGATCGACTCGACCTCGCCGAGTTCGTCGCCTCGCTGGTCGGCGAGGTCCGGTCGGGCGTGCTGGCCAGCCACGAACTACGCGACCACGACCTCGAGGTCGTCGGCGCCACCATCCGGGTGGGACGCGAACCGGAGGACACCGCATCCGACGACGACCTCGCCGGCGAGGAGGCCGAGTCCGCCCGGGGGCCCGGCGCCGTGGTGACGCCGCCACGCCCGTCGCCGATCACGGCGCGCCCCGAACTGGAAGGCGGTGGGTGGGAGGTGGAGCTCGTACTCGGCCAGGGCCAGTCGCTCTTCCTCGGTGCGGACCAGCCGGTCGAATCCGTCGCGTTGCCGATGGCCGTGGACGTGTGGCGTTCGCGGGACCTGACGCAGCTCAAGGGCATCGACGTCGAGCGCTCCCGCCGGTTGGCCGGGGAGGGGGTCCGCACCATCGGTCAGCTGCTCGAGCTCGACGAGACGGCGATCGCGGGCATCGTCGCCCGCCAGGGATCGCACCGCTACCTCGACTACTGGGTGCAGGCGGGGTTGCTCCGCATGCCCGTGCCGCGACTCGTGGCCTCACGCGCCGATGCGTTTCGGCTGTCGGCGCTGGCGGGCCGCTCACCGGCCTCGCTGCGGTCGCTCGTCGGCCGCGACGTGCTGTCGGCGTCGCAGGCCAGCCAGCTCTTCGACCTGTTCGCCGCCTGGGGGACGGCCCTGGACCGTGCGGCGATGGCGTCCGTCACGCTCGGTGACGTCCGGGCGGCCACCCGCGTCGAGAAACACTGACGGCGGGCGTCCGCGGCCGGAGCGAGGGACCGTCGGGTCAGCCGACGTGCTGCAGCTTGTCGGGGTTCATGAGCAGCTGGAGTTCGGTGATGCGGCCGGCGGCGACCGCGAAGGCGACCACGCCCGTGAGTCGACCGTTCTCGTAGGTCAGCAGCCCGGGCGCGCCGTTGACGGTCGCGACCCGGAACCGGGTGCCGGGCCGCAGCCGCATGATGCCGAGCACGAGCGCGGCGACGGCGGGAGCGGAGACCAGCGGCTCCCTGCGTGCCGGCACCTTCCCGCCGCCGTCGGAGCGCAGCACGACGTCCGGGTCGAGCACCTCCAGCAGATCCTGCAGGTGGCCGCGGGCGGCGGCGTTCGCGAAGGCATCGACCACGCGGCGGTGTTCGTCGCGGTCGGCGTCGAAGCGGGGCGCGTCCGCCTCCACGTGCCGTCGCGCGCGCGACGCGAGTTGCCGGCAGGCCGCCGGGCTGCGCCCGACGGCCTCGGCGATCGTGTCGAAGGGCAGCCCGAACACCTCGTGGAGCACGAACGCCGTCCGCTCCGCCGGCGACAAGCGCTCCAGGACCACCAGCAGCGCCAGGCTCACGGAGTCGTCGAGGCTGACGCGGTCAGCCGGATCGGCCGGGTCGGCCCCGTCCACGATCGGCTCGGGCAGCCACTCGCCGATGTAGCGCTCACGCTGCACCCGCGACGACTTCAGCACGTCGAGGCAGATCCGCGTGACGATCACCGTCAGCCAGCTCCGGACGTCCCGGACGCCGTCCAGGTCGGCGTCCCGGGTTCGCAGCCAGGCTTCCTGCAGCGCGTCGTCGGCCTCGGTGACGCTGCCCAGCAGCCGGTAGGCGACGCCCAGCAGGTAGCGGCGGTGGGCGCGGAAGTGCTCCTCCAGCGGGCCTGTGGTCATGCGGCGTCCGACGTGATCCCGCGACGCTCGGCGACGACGCCCTCGCGGAACGACGGGAACTGCGGCCGCCAGTCGAGTACCTCCCGGGCCCGGGCGTTGGACGCACCGGCCAGCTGGTTCATGAACGCGACCCCGAACGGGCCGACGGCCAGCCGGGCCAGCGCCACCGGGAAGCGCTTCGGCGGCTTGGCCCCGAGCTGCTTCGCGAACCACGGCAGCCAATCATGCAGGTACAGCGGGTGGTCGTCGACCACGTTGAACGTCCCGCCGCCGGCCGGCAGGTCCAGGGCGGCAAGCACGGCCGACGCCACGTCGTCGACGTGCACGAACGAGTAGCGCGCCGCCCCGGCCCCGACGATCGGGACCTTGCCGGCCGACACCATCCGCGTCATCGACCCGTCCGCCGCGTAGATCGTCCCCGGACCGTAGAGGTGCCCCAGGCGCAACACCACTCCCCCGGCGTCGGCGACCAGCCGTTCCATCTCCTTCAGGGCGTCGGCCACCGGGGCGTACGGCGCCGGCGGGGCCGGCCACAGCGGATCGGCCTCCGTGCGGATCGTGTCGCCGGGTTCGTAGGCGTACGCCAGTCCCTGGGCGAGGAAGGTCTCGATACCGGCCTGCTCGGCCGCTCGCAGCAGGTTGCGGGTTCCGTCCGTCCGCAGGCGGTTGGTCGTCTCGAACTGTCGACCGATCCTCTTCGGGTCGATCTGCGGCGGGATCGCCGTCGCGAAGTGCACGATGGCCTCGGGACGCTGCTGGCGCACGAACCGTGACACGGCGTCGGCGTCCAGCACGTCCACGGCCGCTTCGATCACGTTCGACGGGACCGGCAGGTCGCGGAACCGTCGGGCGACGGCCAGTACCTCGTGCCCGCTGGCCGCCAGCAACCCCACCATCGGCCGTCCCAGCGCCCCCGTCGCACCCGTCACCAGCACACGCATCGGAGCCACTCCTGGTCTCGGGGCCACACCGTGTGGCCCGGTACGCAGGAGACGAGCGAGACGGACCGGACGTGACATGCCGCGACCGCCTCCCGTGGCCGGGCGTGAGTCGCTCAGGCCTCGGGCTGGAAGCCGGTGCAGGCGAGGTCGAGCCGGCCGATGAGGCCGTCGACGACCCGGACGTAACCGGTCTGTTCGATGACGTGCCACGTCTGAGGCGCCCAGGCCGGGCGCAGCCGCACCCGGTAGGTGAGCCGCTGGCGCGTGCCGACGGTGGCGACGTCGGCGTGCAGCAGCTGCGTCTCGTGTGCGCTGCCGTACCAACCGTGGAGGACGGACAGGGCCGCGGCCGCGTCGTGGTGCTCGACGAACTCCCGCACCAGCAGGGCGCGCAGCCAGACCTCGTCACTCAGCAATTCACGGACGGCCGTGCCGTCCCACGCCACGAGCGCGTCGACGAACTGGCGGCAGACCGTGCGCGTCTCGGTGGTCAGGGTCGCGGTGGACATCCGGATCCTCCTCAGGACGCGACGGCGTCGGCGTCGAGATCCAGCAGGTGCCCGACCTCGGGCCGCATGGCGGCACTCATCGCGAGCAGCAGCGGCCGGACCGTCGCGAGGTCCCAGTCGTAGGCGGCGACCCGGTCGGCGAGGGCATGCAGCGGGCGGGACAGCGCGTCGCGGGTGTCCTGGTAGCCGGCCATGGCGCGATCGTGGCTGCAGCGGCCGGAGGCGGCCGCGAGCACGGCGCGGGCGAGCAGCTCGGCGTCACGCAGGGCGTCGGTCATGCCGTGCGTGGTGAGGGGGTCCTTGAAGTGCGCGGCGTCGCCCACCAGTGCCCACCCGCGCCCCCAGGGCTGGCGCAGGAAGCCCGGCACGCCGGGGAACCCGCGCACGTGCCCGACGGATCGGGCGTCGCGCAGCGCTTCGGCCCAGTCAGGAGCGACGCGGTGGAACACCTCGTGGAAGCCCAGGTCGCGGCGCCGGCGCTGCTCGGCGAGGAAGCGCGCGGCGGGGCTGCCGACCCAGCCGCAGACCAGCCCGTCGTTGGTCGGGATCAGCCCGGCACTGTGGCCCGGTCCGTAGAGCCACTGGTAGCCGTCGACGTCCAGCCCGGCCCAGTAGCCGACGACCATCGCGCTCGCGTTGGTGCCTTGGTGGTAGGTGAGCGCGCCGACCTCCCGCGCCACGCGCGAGCGCAGGCCGTCGGCGCCGATCGTGATCGGGGCCCGCGCGGCGATGCGCCGGCCGCGGGCGTCACGGGCCTCGACACCCGTGACGGCCCCGTCGGCGTCGCGGAGCAGCCGGTCGACCGTCGACTCGAAACGCACCTCGGCACCGGCCCGGGCGGCCGCGTCGACCAGGATCGGGTCCAGCACGGTGCGACGGGGGGCGTAGAGCGCGTCGGTGTGCGGTGCCGGGCGGATCGCCACGACCTCCTCGTCGCGCCCGTAGCGGATGACGGTGCGCCGGACCGGTGGCGTGCCGGCGGCGACCACGTCGTCGAGCAGCCCCCAGCGGCTCAGCTGCACCACGCCGCCACGCATGAAGGCGTGCGTCGACAGGGTGTCGCTACCGGGCCGGGCACGGTCGAGCACGAGCACCCGCTGGCCGGCGCGGGCCAGGAGCATGGCGGTGGCCGCGCCGGCGACCCGCGCGCCGACCACGATGGCGTCGAAGTGCTCGTCCATGGGGCGATCCGTTCCCGGTGGTTTCGCCCACGGTGCGCGCCGGCGACGAGTCCACCCACGGGGACACCCACCCATCTCGGGCCACCGCCCTACCTAGACGTCGAGTCGTCCGGGTCGCGACCCCGCGGCGGACCGGGCGGCCGGTCAGCACGACCAGGGCAGGTCCCGGTCGAGGAACGCGCGCAGACGGTCGACGTCGTCGCGCAGGCGCTCGCACAACGCGTCACGCACGCCCCGTCCGGGGTCGGGCACGTCGTCGCCCACGTGCCACTCGCGGTCCAGCTCGGCGTCCCAGTGGTCGGGGTCCAGCCCGAGGGCGGCGTAGAGCCGTTGCAGCGTGCAGCGTCGCGCCGCACGCAGTTCCTCCTGGACGACCACCTCGATGCGCTCGCGCGGGAAATGGGTGAGGAACGGGTCCAGACGCTCGGCGTAGCGGCTGCGTGCCAGGTACTGGCTGGCCGGGTCGAGCACCGCGACCTCGACCGGTCGGGACTCGTGCCCGTCGCGGCGGTGGTGGGCGTACTGCGACAGGGCCCGGGCGACCGGGTCCCGCACCAGCATCACCAGCGTCAGGTCGGTGCCCAGCGTGGCCGCGATCCGGGCGGCCACCTCGGGATGGTCGGGCGAGGTGTAGCCCGGCGAGGTCTCCCCGCGGACCCGTGCGTCGGGCGCGAAGTGCTGCCGGTACCAGTCCAGCCCGCGGAACCAGTTGCCCCCCAGCGACCAGCCGTGCCGGTGCTCGTCACGGGTCGGCGGTGGCACGAGCCCGTCGCCCGGCGAGACCACGTCGAAGAAGAACCCGAGCTCCTTCGGGTGGGACATCGCGGCGTCGGGATGGGCGTCGAGGTAGCGGTGCAGGGCGCTGGTGCCCGCCTTCATCGCGCCGATCACCAGCACGTTCGGCAGGGCGCCACCCGCGCCGGCCGAGACCTCGGCACCCCACGCCGCCGCCGCGTCGCGCACCGCCGCCTCCCTGCCGCCCTCGACGCCGACGGTGCCGGTCCCGGGGTGACGGCGTCGGAGGCGGCCCCGGTCGCCCGTCGGGGGCGGCGTCCCCCGGGTGAGCCGAAGGCGCGGTGACGTCGATCGCCGGATAGGTGTCCATGCGCCGCGGCTCAGCCGCTGCCATAGGGCCGGGTGATGATCTCCAGCAGGTGCCCATCGGGATCCGGGAAGTACACCCCCCGGCCGCCGTCGTTGCGGTTGATCTCGCCGAACCGGCGGCGACCTGGATCTGCCCAGTAGGGCAGGCCCCGCTCCTCGATCCGACCGAAGATCTGGCTGAACTCCTCTTCGGTGACGAGGAAGGCGTAATGCTGTGACACGATCTCGCCGTCGGTCTCGAGATAGTCGAGGCTGACGCGGTTGCCGGTCTCCACCACCACGAACGGACCGAACAGCGCGGGCTCGGGCAGTCCGAGCACGTCGGCCAGGAATCGTGCCGACGCCTCGGGATCACGCGCCGCCACGATCGTGTGGTTGAGCTCGACCGTCATGATGACCTCGGCGAGCGGCGACCCATCAGGGCCACCGCCCCCCGCAGTGTGCCCATGCGCTGGTCTCGCCGTCGAGCGACCGAGCCGGTGCGCCCCGGCGGGGGATGCCGGCTGGACGATGCGGGCGGAGCCGGCCCGTTGCGGCCGGCGCGATGTGCCTCGCGGCAGGCATCACGGGGAACCCCGTCGGGAATCCCGGGCGGGATCGGGCATGCGGTCCGGCGACCGACGCCGACCCGGGACCGAACTCCACGACACCGACGGTCTGGTGGCACGGCCTCCTGCCCGCGCCCGAGGAGCAGGTGCTGGCTGACTTGGCTGCGCCTGTCGACTCCGGGGCGGTGGTGTTCCCGGACCCGACGCGCTCGACGCTCGGGTGGTCTGGACCGGCCTTCCGTGCCAACCGCGCCGTCCGTCGAGGTCACCCGTGACGAGCGACGCGTCGTGTCGCCGCACCGGACCGCGCGCCCGCCCACCCTGCCTGGATCGCAAGAAAGAACGCCCCGTAGCGGCGGCTACGAGGCGTTCGGTGGTGGAGGTGATCGGATTTGAACCGACGGCCCCTTCGTTGCGAACGAAGTGCTCTGCCAGGCTGAGCTACACCCCCGGGACGGGACGGCGCTCCCGTGGGAGCGCAGCGCGCGGAAGGGTAGCGCGGGTCGGTCGTGTCGTCAGATCGGCGGGCAGCTCGACCGGTGTGGTCACGACGACTCGTCCAGGACCCGCTCCAGCGCTTCGCGGTGAGCATCCAGGGCGCGTCGGAGCTCGCGCTGGCCGGCGGCCGTCGTGAGGTCGCCGCGTGTGCGTTCGGTGATCGCGCGAGCGGCGTCGGTGGCTCGGCGCAGCCCGCGGCTGAGCCCGTCGGGTACGTCGATCGTCACGAGCGCCGCCAGGATCTCCTGCATCAGCGCCAGGGCGGCCTCGGCGTCGTCGATCCGCCCGCCGCGGACGTGGTCGAGGCTGGCACGGCGCAGCTCGCCGACCGTCTCCGCCAGGCCGTGGAGCCACGACACGTCGTCGACGCCGACCTCCTCCGGGCCGGGCAGTCGCTCGCTGGCCACGGCCGCACGGGTCAGGACCGCCTCGGCGACCTCCTTGGCGGCGTCCTGGACGAAGCCAGCGTGCAGCACGTCGGGGAAGGCCCCGCAGGCGTCGTAGGCCTCGCGGAGTGAGGTCCGAGCCTCCTCGATCAGGCGGCCCGCACGGTCGGTCTCGCCGCGGTGGGTCGCGCGGATGGCGTTGGCGGCGGACCGGATCGCGTTGCGGCCCGCCGCGAGGCCGACCTCACGAGCCTCGTGGCGCGCCACCAGACGCGCCCGGACCGGGTCGGTCAGGGCGGCGAGTTCGCCCTCGCCGGCGCTCATGCCTCCCAGCGTCGCAGCCGCACGCCGCCGCTGGCACCCCACAGTTCGCCCGCGTCGATCGTCACAGGTCGGCTGGCCGCACGGTGCAGGTCGAGTTCGGCGACGACGCGCCGGGCTTCGTCGCGCTGCAGCTTCAACTGGCGCAGCAGTGCGGTGTAGCCGGCCGTACCCAGCAGCAGCAGCGTCGCCGGGAACCACATCCAGCCCCCGAAGGCCACGGCCAGGACCAGCGCCGCGACGGAGCCGGCGAGCGAGCGCAGGAACCAGGCCCGTCGCTGGACCACGACGGGGTCCTCGGGCCGGCGCAGGCCGACGCTGCGCACGGTCGGGTCGACGTCGCGCTGCACGATCCGGCCGGCGTCGCCGGGGACCAGCAACTGTCGCGAGGTGCCGCTGCGGTTGTCGCGAAGGACGTCCATGGCCCGTTCGAACCCTCCGACCGTGGCGTGGGGTTGGGAGTTTCGGGAGCGGCGAACGGCTCCCGGGAGTAGCAGCACGGTCCACAGCAGGACCAGCACCACGAACGACTCCGTCACCGCGACTCCACGCGCCTCGCCTGTCGTCGATCGATCGCCGCGGTTCGCGGCGTCGCCGGACGGTAACCGACGTTTCCGGCGCCACGAAGCAACCGCGACAGGTCGACACGTCGCTCCAGCGACGTGCAGGAGATGCAACGGGGTACCCCGCGGCGATCAGGGCAGGTCGACGTCGCCGGAGCGCCCGCCCGTCTTGCGGCGGAGACGGACGTCGGTGATGACCACGTCGCGTTGCACCGCCTTGACCAGGTCGTAGAGCGTCAGCGACGCCACGCTCACCGCGGTCATCGCCTCCATCTCCACGCCGGTGCGGTCAGCAGCCCGTGCCGTGGCAGTCACCACCGCGACGCCCGCCGACGCGTCGACGTCCACCTCGACCTCGACGGACGTGAGGGCGATGCCGTGGCACAGCGGGATCAGCTCGGGCGTGCGCTTGGCCGCCTGGATGCCCGCGATGCGCACCACCGGCAGCGCGTCCCCCTTCGGCAGGTCGCCGGCCAGCAGGCGTGCCGCCACGTCGGGTCGCATGTGGACCCGGGCCTCGGCGACGGCGGTGCGCTGGGTGACGGCCTTGTCCCCGACGTCGACCATGCGGGCCTGCCCACGGGCGTCGAGGTGGGTGAGGCCCTCCGGATCACCACCGGACCCGCCGGGGGCGGTCATCCGTCGACCAGCAGCTGGACACGGACCTGCTCGCCGGCCGCGATCGCGTCGCGGTCCTCGGGCACCACCGCGAGCCCGTCCGCGGACGAGATCGAGGTGATGACGTGCGAGCCCTGGGCGCCGGTCGGCGTGGCGGCCCAGCCCTCCGCGCCGCGCGCGAGCCGTACCCGCACGAAGTGGCGCTTGTTCGGGGCGCCGCGCAGCTCCTCGGTGGCGCGGGCGGTGACCGTCGGCCGCGTGAGGTCCCGCCGGCCCTGCATGCGACGGATGGCCGGACGCACGAACACCTCGAACGACACGAACGCCGACACCGGGTTGCCGGGCAGGCCGATCACCGGGGTCTGGCCGATGCGGCCACGGATCTGCGGCATCCCGGGCTTCATCGCCACCTTGGCGGTGCGGACCTCGCCCATCGCGCCGATGACGTCGGGCAGCAGGTCACGGGTGCCGGCACTGGCCCCGCCGGTGCACACGAAGAGGTCGGCGTGTCCGAGGTTGGTGTCGAAGGCGTACATCAACGCCTTGCGGTCGTCGGGCACGATCCCGGTCGTGAAGGGGATGCCACCGGCCGCCCGGACCATCGCGGCGAGCATCGGGCCGTTGGAATCGCGGATCTGGCCCGGACCCGGCTCCCGCGTCGCCTGGACGAGCTCGTCGCCGCTGGACAGCACGACCACGCGCGGGGGCGGGACGCACAGCACCCGCGGGATGCCGACGGCCGAGAGCAGGGCGATGTCGGCCGGCTGCACCCGGCGACCGGACTTCAGCAGCACCTGGCCCGGCTCGAGGTCCTCGCCGGGCCGGCGCACGTGCTCACCGGGTGCGACCGTGCGGTGGAACCCGATCTGCCCGTCGTCGCCGGACGTGGTCTCCACCGGCACGACCGCATCCGCGCCCGGCGGCAGCGGCGCCCCCGTCATGATGCGGACGACGCGCCCCGGCGCGACCTCGGGAGCCTCCGCCGCACCGGCGACGACCTCGCCCACCACGGGCAGGTGCACCGGTTCGTCGACGCGGGCATCGACCAGGTCGGCTGCCACGACGGCGTAGCCGTCCATCGCCGCGTTGGCGAAGGGCGGCAGGGTCGCGTCGCTGGTCACGTCGGCGGCCAGCACGAGCCCCAGGGCGTCGAGGATCGTCAGCTCGATCGGGTCGGGCTGGGGCAGCGAGTCGAGGATCGCCTGCAGGTGCTCCTCGACCGGGGTCAGTTCCTGGGCCGGTGTGACCTCGTCACGGCCGTGGCCGACGAACCGCGTCACGCCTCACGCTCCTCGATCCAGGCGCGCAGCCACTCCAGGAACTCCTTGCCGAGATCCTCACGCTGCGCCGCGATCTGGACCGTCGCCTTCAGGAAGCCCAGCTTGTCCCCGGTGTCGTAGCGCTCGGCGTCCAGACGGATGCCGATGATCGGCTCGTCCGCCGCCATCGTCTGCAGCGCGTCCGTGAGTTGGATCTCGTCGCCGCGGCCGGGTGGCGTCTCGTGCAGGACGTCGAAGATGGCGCCGGGCAGCACGTAGCGGCCCACCACGATCAGGTTGGAGGGCGCCTCGTCGACCGGCGGCTTCTCCACGAGCCGGTGCACGAGGAACTCGCCGTCCCGCTCGCCCGGCTCGACGTCCGCCACGCCGTAGAGGTGCACCTGGTCGGACGGCACCTCCATCAGCGCGACCACCGGGCGACCCGTGCGGTCGTGCGCCTCCAGCATCCGTTCCAGGAACGGCTCGTGCGGGTCGATGATGTCGTCGCCGAGCAGGACGGCGAAGCTCTCCTCGGCCGCCACGTGGCCGGCCGCCATCAGCACGGCGTGCCCCAGTCCGAGCGGTTCGCCCTGCCGGATGCTGTGGATCTGTGCGAGGTGGGCGAGGTCGCGGACGGCGGTCAGCTCGTCCTGCTTGCCCTTGTCCGCCAGCGCCGCCTCCAGGTCCAGTCGCCGGTCGAAGTGGTCCTCGATCTCGCCTTTGCCCGAGCCCGTCACGAGCAACACGTCGTCGAGTCCTGCGCGCACGCACTCTTCCACGATGTACTGGATCGCGGGCCGGTCCACCAGCGGCATCATCTCCTTCGGCACGGCCTTGGTCGCCGGCAGGAAGCGGGTGCCGAGACCGGCGACGGGGAGGACGGCCTTGCGGACCATGCGGGCTCCTCGAAGTGGTGGCGCGAAGCGCGGCGAGCCTAACGGGACGGCCGACCGAAAACCGGACGTACGATGGCGACCACACCGTTGGCGCATCCGGCCCCGTCCGAGGACCTCCGTGTCGGCCACCACGAAGACGGCCCTGCGGGCGTCCGCGCGCGCCGCCCGTGCCGCCCTGTCGCCTGTCGAACGCAACGAGGCATCGGCGCAGGTGGTCGCCCGCCTCGAGCGCATGCCGGAGCTGCGCCGGGCCCGGACGGTGGTCCTCTACGCGGCGACGCGCGACGAGGCGGATCCCGGGGGACTCCTGCCCCACCTGCTGCGGCGCGGGGTGCGCACCCTCTTCCCCCGTGTTCGTGGCGAGCACCTGGAGCTGGTGGCCGCGTCCGATCTGGCTGCCCTGCAACTCGGCTACCGGGGCATCACCGAGCCCGTGGGGCCGGCGGTCGATCCAGAGGTCGTCGACGTCGTGCTGGTCCCAGGGGTGGCCTTCGACCCAGCCGGTGGTCGGCTGGGGCAGGGCGGCGGCCACTACGACCGGCTCCTGGGCCGGCTGCCGCGGCACGCGACGCGGATCGGCGTGTGCTTCTCGTGCCAGGTCGTCCCCCGGGTGCCGCGCGAGGCCCACGACGTGGCGGTCGACGTGGTCGTCACCGAGCGCGTCACCCACCGCGTCGATGCCCGGCGCTGAGTACGTCCGGACCTGCGGGACCGCTTGCGGTTGCGTCCGCCCTGCGGCAAAATCAGCACTCGCCCCTGCCGAGTGCTAAGTCGTCACTCGTGCGCGAGTGTCGGAGCAGCCGCCATGCCCACCTACGAGTACGCCTGCCGTGACTGTGGCGAGCACCTCGAGGTCGTGCAGTCGTTCAAGGACGACGCGCTGACCGAGTGCCCGGCCTGCCACGGCTCCCTGCGCAAGGTCTTCAGTGCCGCCGGCCTCATCTTCAAGGGCTCGGGCTGGCACGTGAAGGACTACGCCGGGTCCTCGAAGAGTTCGAGCAGCCGCGGTTCGTCGTCGGAGTCGTCCGACGGCGGGTCGTCGAAGGGCTCGTCGGAGTCGTCCGGCTCCTCGTCGTCCGGCTCGTCGTCCTCGAGCTCGTCCGGCTCGTCGTCGTCGAGTTCGTCCGGTGAGGCCAAGAGCGCCTGACGCGCCCCCGCGAACGGCTGTCCACAACGCGCCTGCGATCCATCCGGACGCAGGCGCGTTCGCTTGCTCAGCTGGGTACATGCGACCTCCCGAAGCCTCCCGCGTCCGCCCGCCCCGTTTCGTGCCGAGCCTCGACGGCACGCCAGCGGCGCTGCCCCGCTCGCTCGACGCCCTCAGCGAGCGTTGGTTCCGGGCCGGCCCCCGCCTACGGCTGGCCCTCGTCGTCGCCCTGCTGGTGCTGGCCGCGACCGGCTACGTGGCCCGCATCACCACCTCACCGTGGGGCGCCCCCACGCCGGTGCTCGTGGCGGGAGCCGACCTCGCGCAGGGGCAGGACCTGCGGGCCCAGGACGTGCAGCGCGCGCGCTGGCCGGCCGACCTCGTGCCGTCGGACGCGGTGCTCGACGTCAGCGACGCCCGCCTGGCGACCGCCGTGCCGGCCGGCACCGTGCTGACGGCCCGGCACCTCGCCTCCGGGGGCGTCGCCGGTGCGCTCGCCGACGACCAGGCCGCCGTCGCCGTTCCCCGTGAGCTGCTGCCGAGGATTCCGGCCGGGTCGCGCGTGGACCTCGTCGGCGCCGCCAGCGACGGCACGGCCAACGTCCTGGCCGGCGACGTCCCCGTGTTGCGCGTGGACACCGACGACGCCTGGGTCGCCGTCCCGCGCGCCGACGCCGCCGCCGTCGCGGGTGCGGCCGCCGTCGGCGCGCTGACCGCGGTGCTGCTCCCGCCCTGACGCCTCGCAGGAGGGGGCATGCCGCGCGTCCTCTCTCGCCCGCCGCCCCGGACCTGCCGCGCCCAGGCTCGCACTCAGGCTCCCGGGCGCTGCTGCAGCGGGGCCTCGTCGGGCCGGTCCGGCGCCGGTCCGGCCCGCGCTCGGTCCTCGGCCGCCAGCCGCTCCGCCTCGCGGGCCAGCTGTCGCGCCATGCGCGGGAAGATCAGGGCGTGGAAGGGCGTGAGCACCCGCCAGTAGAGGCGGCCGAACAGGCCCCGGGGATGGAAGCGGGCGCGCTGCTCGAGGCGCGAGCCGTCGCCGTCGGGCTCTATCCGGAACTCCAGCCACGCCGCGCCGGGCACCTTCATCTCGGCGCGCAGCCGCAGGAGCCGGTCGGGCTCGAGTGCCTCGACGCGCCAGAAGTCGACCGGTTCCCCGACCGCCAGCTCGACGGGGTGCCGCCGGCCGCGGCGCAGCCCCACACCGCCGACGACCTTGTCGAGGATGCCACGGGTCTCCCACATCCAACGGAAGCCGTGGTAGCCGCGATGTCCGCCGATGCCGCTGACCGCCTCGAAGACCGCCGCGGGCGGGGCGTCGGCACGGACGCGGCGCTCGTCGGCCAACACCGTGCCCCCGGACCAGTCCGGATCCTCCGGGCGCGGCGCCTCGGGCCCGTGGCGCTTGGGCGTCTGCGACGGGGTGCCGCCCGCCCCCGCCCACGTGGTCGCGACCTCCAGGTCCTGCACCCGCTCCAGGGCCAGCAGCAGCGCCGCACGGATCGGGAGCCGCTCGCGGGGCAGCAGCCGCTCGGCGGTGTCGTCCTGCACGACCACCTCGTTGACGAGGCTCTCCACCAGCGGGCGCGCGAGGCCGGTCGGCAGCGGCGTAACGAGGCCGATCCACAGCGACGACAGCGACGGGGTCAGGACCGGGACCGGGACGATCACGCGGTGCCGCAGGCCGGCCACCTCGGCGTAGACCTGCATCAACTGCCGGTAGGTGAGCACGTCCGGCCCGGCGATCTCCAGGACGCCGGCCGCGTGGGGGTTCTCGGCCACGTCGGCGAGGTAACCCAGCACGTCACGGACCGCGATCGGCTGGCAGCGGGTCTCCACCCACCGCGGCGTCACCATGACCGGTAGCACCTCGACGAGGTGGCGCAGCATCTCGAACGACGCGCTGCCGGAGCCGATGATGATGGCGGCGCGGAGTTCGGTGACCGGCACCGGCCCCTCGGCGAGCAACCTGCCGACCTCCTGGCGCGAGCGCAGGTGCGGCGAGAGGTCCGGTCCGTGCCCGAGGCCGCCCAGGTAGACCAGACGCCGGACGCCGGCTTCGGCCACCGCGTCACGGACGTTGCGGGCGGCCTGGCGGTCGCGTTCCTCGAAGCCGCCCGCGCCGTCCATCGAGTGCACGAGGTAGTACACGACCTCGCACCCGTCGGCCGCGGCGCGTACCTGGTCGCGGTCCGCCACGTCGACGCGGGCCACCTCGATCTCGTCGCGCCACAGCCGGTGGTCGAGCTTCTGCGGCGTGCGCGCCCCGCAACGGACCTGGTGGCCGCGGGCGAGCAGTTCCGGCACCAGCCGCCCGCCGATGTATCCCGTCGCTCCGATGACCAGTACCCGCACGCGGCTCGTCCTTCGTCGTCACCCTCCCGGCCCCCGACGGGTGACCGCGGCCCTTCCGAGCTTCGCCGCCGCCGTCCACCGCGGACCGGGCCGCACACCGCCGTCGGTCCGGGGCCTTCGCCCCGCGGCCGCGTCGCTCCGGCCGCGGTCCGGTCCTGGTCCGGCCGCGAGTATCCTTCGCCGGCTCGTCGTGCGGCCCGACCTCCGCCGATCTGCCGGTCCCCGTGATGTTCTTCCAGGCGATCGTCCTCGGTCTGCTCCAGGGCCTGACCGAGTTCCTGCCCGTGTCCTCCTCCGGCCACCTGCAGGGGGTCCCGTACCTGCTCGGCTGGCCCTCGGGCAGCCTCACGTTCGACGTCATGGTGCACGCCGGCACGCTGATCGCGGTGCTGGTGTACTTCCGCGGGGACCTCGCGTTCCTGCTCACGCGCGCCACCGGCCTGGGCGGCGACTACGTGCCCGCGGAACGCCAGCAGGCCTGGAAGGTGATCGGCCTGCTCGCCCTCGGTTCGATCCCGGCCGCACTGGCGGGGTTGCTGTTCGAGGACGTCTTCGAGGCCGCGTTCGGCTCCATCCGGGCGGTGTCCGCCTTCCTGCTCGTGACCGCCGCCCTGCTGTGGTTCGGCGAGCACCTGCGCATGCGCCGTGCCGCCGCCGAACTGGGCAAGACCGTCGGCGATCTCCAGTCGCACGAACGGCACCGCGATCCGGGCCGTCGCGAGGACACGACGACCATGAAGGACGCCGCGCTGATCGGCGTGGCCCAGGCGCTGGCGATCTTCCCGGGCATCAGCCGCTCGGGCGCCACGATCGCGGCCGGCATGACCCTCGGGCTGTCGCGGGCCGCCGCGGCCCGGTTCTCGTTCCTGCTGTCGATCCCCGTGATCATCGGCGCGACGGTGTTCAAGCTCCCCGACCTCGGCACGGTCGAGCCCGGCACCCTGCCGTTCACACCGCTGCAGATCGCCGGCGGCGTGCTGACCGCAGCGATCAGCGGCTACCTCGCCATCACGTTCCTGCTGAAGCTCGTCCAGCGCCAGAACCTGCTCGGCTTCGCCCGCTACGTGGTGGCGTTCTCGATCGTGCTGTTCGCCGCGACCTTCTGGATCGGCTGACCGGCCCCGGACCTCGGCGCCGGTCGGCCCGCGGGCCACCGTTCAGTCGCCGAGCACGTCGTGCAGGAACGCCGCCACCTGCGGGTAGCAGTCGATGCGGTTGGCGAGCTTGCTCAGCCCGTGCCCCTCGTCCGCGTAGACCAGCAGTTCGCTGCGTACGCCCCGCTCGCGCAGCACCGCGTGCAACTGCTCGGCCTCCGACAGCGGCACACGCGGATCGTTGGCGCCGTGGACGATGAACAGCGGCGCCCGCAACTCGTCCACGTACGTGATCGGTGACGCCTCGAGCAGCACGTCACGGTGGTGCTCCAGGCTGCCGTACTCGCGCTCGCGGAACGCCCGCCGCCAGGCCGAGGTGTTCTCCAGGAACGTCACCAGGTTGGACATCCCGACGATGTCCACGCCGGCGGCCCAACGCTCGGGCTGCAGCACCAGCCCCATCAGCGTCATGTAGCCGCCGTAGGAACCGCCGTAGAGCGCCGCGCGGTCGGCGTCCAGGTCCGGCTGCGTGCCGAGCCAGTCGTGCAGCGCCGCCAGGTCGCGAACGGAGTCCAGCCGCTTCTCCACGTCGTCGAGGTGCTGGTAGCGGCGTCCGTACCCGGTCGAGCCCCGCACGTTCGGCGCCACGACGGCGAAGCCCTGGGCGACGAGGTACTGCGTCAGCGGGGTGAAGCTGGGCCGGTACTGGCTCTCCGGGCCGCCGTGGACGACGACCACGACCGGCGCCGGGCCGCGCTCGGCCGCCCGACGCGGCCGGTACACGAACGCGGGGACCTCCAGCCCGTCGAACGACGGGAACCGGACGAGTTCGGGGGCAACGAACGAGGCCGGGTCGACCGCGCACGGCGACACGGTCACCCGCTCCAGGCGACGCTCCTGCGTGTCGTAGCGCCAGACGTCGCCGGGCACCGTCGCCGAGGAGAACGAGAACGCCAGCCAGCGCCCGTCACGGGTGAACCGGAAGCCGCCCGCCACGCCGTCGCCAGGCAGCGCCACCTCGTCGGTGACCTCGAGGGTGTACGGGTCGCGCAACTCCGCACGGGTGCGCCCGTCGTCGTTCCAGACCACCAGCAGGTGGCGACCGGACCAGTCGACGCCGCAGCCGGCGTCCCAGCCCTTCTCCACGACCACCTCGTAGTGGCCGTCGGGCGTCCCGCGCGCGATCGCGCCGTGGTCGCGGCCGACGTCGGTCGTGAAGAAGAACGCCGACGAGTCCGGCAGCCAGGAGGGGGTCCCGACGCTGGACTCGCGCTCGGGGTGCGGGGCCAGCTCGACGACGCCGTCGGCACCGGCTCCCAGCGCGCCGTCCTGCGCCTGCCGCAGGTCGACGAGGTGGACGACGTTGTCGCCGGGGCGGGTCGTCATCTCGCTGACCGCGAGGTAACGCCCGTCCGGTGAGAAGCCGCCCGGGCCGGTCCAGCCGCCGGTCGCGAACACACGCCGTTCGCCGCCGTCCACGAGGTCACGCACCCAGGTGTCGAACGCGACGCCGTCCCCACGGTTGGTGGCATAGGCGAGCAGGCGCCCGTCGCGCGTCACACCGCCGGGCCGGTGGATGTACTCGTCGTCGACGACCAGCGGCTCGAGCTCGTCGGGGCCCCAGAACGGGACCGTCGGCGCGTGCGAGGCGGTGAACAACTGATGGCGCTCGTTGCCGCCACGGTCCGTGGCCAGCAGCAGGCGGTGCTCGTCACGGCCCGTGGGGTCGGCCGGCAGGTACCCGGCGCCGATCGGCTCCTCGAAGCGCGTGATCGGGATGAGCGATGCCGCCTCGACCGGCAGGGCCGTCCCGTCGACGTCCAGCCGGTGCACCTGCGCGCTGCCGGGCAGGTCCGAGGAGACCAGCAGGCTCCGAGCGTCCGGGGACCAGCCGCTGGGCGCGGCCGTCCGGATCTCCAGGTAGGCGCGGATGTCGGGCGTCTCAGAAGTCATACCCCGAGGCTAGACCACCCGACCAGCCTGTCCGCACGGACATGATCACTCGTGCAACGGCCGTGTGCAGGGACGGCAGGCACTTCCTACCTTCGCTCGCCGCGTCGGCTCGGGCCAGCGAGTCCGCATGCCCCCGGCGCGTTCCCCCCTTCTCCCCCGACCACAGGAGTCCTGTGCGTTCTTTTGGCATGCGCGTCATCACCGCTGGTGCGGCGACCGTCGGTCTCATCGGCCTCGGCAGCGCCGCTGCCGCCGCCGAGACCTATGAGGTCCAGGCCGGCGACACGCTCTCGAACATCGCCCGCAGCGTCGACACCGTCGACACGTGGCAGGAGCTGCACGCGGCCAACCCGAAGCTCGACGACCCGAACCTGATCTTTCCCGGGCAGGTCCTCGAGTTGACCTCGTCCGGCGGTGAGGTGCAGGTGAGCACCTCGTCCGAGGGCTCCGGCTCCGACAGCGCCGAGACCACCACGACGACCTCCGCCAGCGCCGACGCTGGCGTGTGGGACCGCCTCGCCCAGTGCGAGTCCAGCGGTGACTGGTCCATCAACACCGGCAACGGCTACTACGGCGGGCTGCAGTTCTCGCTCAGCTCGTGGGAGTGGGTCGGTGGCGAGGGCTACCCACACCAGGCCTCCAAGGCCGAACAGATCCACCGCGCCGAGCGGCTGCTCGAGCGCCAGGGTTGGGGCGCCTGGCCGGCCTGCTCCAGCCAGCTGGGCCTGCGCTGAGCAACAGCGCCACGCCCGTCACGACGGCCGGTCCCCCTGGGGCCGGCCGTCGTCGTGTGCCAACTGCCGGACCAGCCCCCGAATCGCGTCGACCCGCGTGTCCGGATCATGCGCGGCACAGGCGACGCCCACGAGGAAGGTCGACAACGGCGCCGTCCACCGTTCGCTGGTGTGGGCCGCCACCCGGGCCAGATCCAGCAACGCCTCGCGCTCGGCAGGCGTCGGCGCGGGCACGTCGCCGGGCAGGGCCGCGCACAGCCGTTCGAGCCACTCCTCGGGTCCCATCGCCGCTCCTCTCGCTCGTCCGGGACGTTACGTTGCCGACACGCGCCCGAGGCAAAGGAGCAGGGCCGTGTCGTCCGTGCGCCCCGACGACCTCGACCCGTCGCCGTCGCGTGGCCGGGTGGCGTGCACGGCGGCCGTGCTCGCCGGTGGCGCATCCCGGCGCATGGGGCGCGACAAGCGATTCGTCCCGGTCGCCGGCCAGCCGCTGCTGGCCCGCGCCGTCGCCGCGGTCGCCGAGGTGACCGACGACGTCGTCGTCGTGGTCGCGGAACCGGGCCCGTTGCCGGCCCTGCCCGGTCACCCACGGACCGTCCGCGACACGCATCCGGGCGCCGGCCCGCTCGGGGCGCTCGTGACCGCACTCGACGACGACGCCGAGGAGTTGGTCCTGGTCGTCGCCGGCGACCATCCCGCCCTCGCGCCGGCGGTGCTGAGCATGCTGCTCGAGCGACTGGCGCCTGCGGACCACCTCGACGCCGTCCTGCTGGGCGACGACGCCGGCGAGGCACAGCCGCTGGTTGGCGCCTACCGGCGGCGCGCGGCCGGTCCGCTGCGTCAGGCCTTCGCGGCCGGCGAGCGGCGGGCGCGGGCGGTGTGCGACCACCTCGACGTCGAGGTGGTGCCTCCCGCCGCGTGGCGGCCACTCGACCCCGCCGGCGACACGTTGCGCGACCTGGACACGCCCGCCGACGTGTCCGCCTACGCCCGTGCCCGGTGGCCCGGCCAGGACGGCACCGGCATCGAGGTGGTCCGGCTGCAGTCGAGTGGCGAGGGTGTGGACCGCACCGCTCGTGGCGACCGGCTCGCTCCTGAGGAGCCGCTGCGGATCCGGGCCGCCGGCCCGGGCCAGGACCCGGTCGACGTCGTGACGACCATGCGCAGCCCCGGCGCGGAGCACGAACTGGCTCTCGGCTGGCTGTTCACGGAAGGCCTCTACGACCCGCGACGGGGCGCGGCCACCGTCACGTACGGCGATCCGCGGGAGCTGGCGCGCCCCGAGGACACGGTCGAGGTGCGCCTCCCTCACCCCCTCGACCTCGCCGCCGCCGCCCACCGTCACACCGCGGCGACCGCCTCGTGCGGGGTGTGCGGACGCGCCTCGATCGACGAACTCGCCGCTCGGTGCGCACCGCTGCCGGCCGACGTCCCCGCCCGCCCGCTCGCTGCTGCCCTGCTGCTGGAGCTCCCGCAGCGGCTGCGACGCTCGCAGTCGCTGTTCGCGGGCACCGGCGGCGTGCACGCCACGGGCCTGTTCGACGGCGACGGCGCGGCCGTGTGCGTGCGCGAGGACGTCGGGCGCCACAACGCGCTGGATGCGGCGATCGGGACCCGGCTACGGGACGGTCACCTCGACTTCTCCGACCTCGTCGCCGTGCTGTCCGGCCGGATCGGGTTCGAACTGGTCGCCAAGGCCGCCGCTGCCGGCATCCCCGTCGTCGTCGCGGTCGGCGCGCCCACCGACCTGGCCGTGCGCACCGCTCAGCGCCTGGGCATCACGCTGGTCGGGTTCGTCCGCGCCGGCGGCGGCAACCTCTACACCCATCCGCACCGGGTCGTCACCTGACGCGTCCGCCCGCGAGGCGCCGTCCGCGGCCGACCGTCAGGGGTTGGGTACGACGGTGAGCAGGGCCAGCAGGTCCTCGTCGGCGTGCAGGCCGTGCTTCTCGAGCGGGATCGGCGCCCACGTGCCGGCCGTGAGACGCACCTCCTCGTCGCCCAACCGCAGTCGTCCGGCGCCGCTGAGCACCTGGATGGCCGCCGGGCCGGGCGAGGGGTGCTCGGTCAGCTCCTGACCGGCACACAGTGCCAGCAGCGTCTGCTTCAGCGGCCCGCCCTCGGAGGGGGTCAGGGTCAGTGCGGACCGGCCGGCGTCGTGCTTCCGGGCCTCTTCCATGAGGTTGCCGCCGACCTCCTGCAGGTCGACGGGCGGGCGTGGCGTGCGCTCCGACACGTTGGGGTTGGCGCTGGGCTGGTCGCTCACGAAGGACCTCCGCTGGTGGTTGTCGGCGACCAGTCTGCCGTCGCTTCCCGCCATCCGGGCCGCCAGTTGGACCACGTCTCTACCGACTCTCGACCGGGCCGAAACGGTGTCCGACGTCTGGGCACTACCTCGGATGGCCCGCCGCTTCTAGTCATGGCGGGCCATCGTGCAAGCCACGCACACCCCCTAGCGGTCCCCTTCTTTCGCCCTAGCCTCATCGGCCATTCGCGCCCGGATGGTCCGAGGACCAGCCGGGCACAACCCGAGGGGATGACATGAGAGGGAGCCGCAAGCTGCTCGGCCCCACGTTCCTCGTCGGTGCGCTCGTCGCGGCCATGGCCGCGCCCGCCAGTGCCACCGGGGAACGTGTGGAGCCGACCCAGCCCGCACCGTGGGAACTCGCCGAGGCGAGCGACGCGGAGTTCGTCGACGACCTGTGGTTCGTCGAGTTCGGCACGCCGCCGGCCACGCGCGGCGGGCCGCGGGCCGCCCAGAACGCCGAGCGTGCCGCCTTCCGGACCGAGGCCCGCGCCGAGGGTCTGGCCATCGACGAGGAGAAGGACTTCCGCACCCTGTGGAACGGTGTGACGGTCCGCGCCGACCGGGGCGAGATCGGGACGATCTCCACGCTGAAGAGCGTCAAGGCCGTGTACCCCGTCGCCGTCGTGGAGCGTCCGGAGCCGTCGGAGGCGACGCCGGCGCTGGCCAGCGCGCTGGCGATGACGGGCGCCGACATCGCCCAGTCCGAGCTCGGCTACACCGGTGAGGGCCTGAGCGTCGCGGTCATCGACACGGGCATCGACTACAACCACCCCGACCTCGGCGGTGACGGCGACAACGACAACCGCATCGAGGCCGACGCCAACACGCGCGAGATGGACCACCCGCGCGTGACCCACGGCTGGGACTACGTCGGCGAGGAATTCAACCCGGCCGACCCGGACGCGCCGCAGACGCCGCAGCCCGACCCGGACCCGCGTGACACCGAGGGCCACGGCTCGCACGTCGCCGGCATCGTCGGCGCCGAGGCGGCCGACGAGGACGGCATCACCGGCGTGGCGCCGGGCGTCACCTTCGGCGCCTACAAGGTGTTCGGCCCCGGTTCGACCACCTCCGACGTGATCGTCGACGCGCTCGAGGACGCCTACGCGGACGGCTTCGACATCGTCAACATGTCGCTGGGTGCGACGCTGGCATGGGGGCAGGACTACCCGACCAGCCGCGCCAGCAACGAGCTGGCGAACAACGGCGTCGTGGTCGTCAACTCCGCCGGCAACGACGGTGGCCTGGGCATGTACACGCTCTCGGCCCCGGCCAACGCGCACGACATCATCAGCGTCGCCAGCGCCGACAACACCGAGCAGCAGACCTTCGTGTTCGAGGTCGACCAGCTCGAGAACCCGGTGCCGTACCTGCCCATGAGCGACGCGCCGGCGCCGCCGACCGAAGGGCAGTCGGACGAGCTCGTGTGGCTCGGACGCGGGTGCGTGGACACGGGCAACAACGCCGACGACGTGCTCGACCCGCCGCACGACACCGCGCAGGCCGAGGGCCGCACCGCCCTGCTCACCCGTGGCGACTGCACCTTCGCGCAGAAGTACCGCGGCGCCGTGCAGGCCGGCGCGACCAGCGTCGTGATCCACAACAACGTCGCCGGGCTGTTCGCCGGCGGTGGCATCGACCGGATCGACGACGCCTGGGCGGCGGGCATCAGCCGCGACGCCGGCCTGGCGCTGCGGGAGCTGCTGGCGGACGGAGAGACCGTCACCCTGGGCTTCAGCGACGAGCAGGTCGCGACGCCCAACCCGACCGGTGGTCTGGCCTCGTCCTTCACCGCCTACGGTCTCAACGTCGACCTGGAGTTCGGTCCCAGCATCATGGCGCCGGGCGGGCTGATCGTGTCCACCTACCCGCTGGGTTCGGGTGGCTACGCGATGCTGTCCGGCACCTCGATGGCCGCCCCGCACGTCGCAGGCGCCGTCGCGCTCCTGCTGGAAGCGGAGCCGGATCTCGACCCGTTCCAGGTACGTGACCGACTGCAGAACACCGCCGAGCCGGCCGTGTGGTCGCTGAACGCGGGTTCCGGTCTGCTCGAGCACACGTTCCGCCAGGGCGCCGGCATGCTGCAGGTCGACCAGGCGATCCTGGCCGACCAGCACGTCACGCCCGGGCAGCTGTCGCTGTATGACGCGAACGAGACCACGGCGACGGTCACCGTGACCAACCGCGGCTCGGAGGACGTCACCTACGCGATCAGCCACGTCGATGCGCTCCAGGTGGTTGCGAGCACGTTCACGCCGGACTTCTGGTTGTCCCCGGCGAGCTTCCAGGGCCCGTCGTCGGTCACCGTCCCGGCCGGCGGCTCGGCGGACGTCACCGTGACCATCGGTGCGCCCGCTGCGATGCCGAACCACCAGTACGGCGGCTACGTCGTCATGACGCCCGAGGACGACGCGTCCAGCACGCTGCGCGTGCCGTACGCCGGCTTCGCGGGTGACTACGTCGACGAGATGGGGCTGCTCGGCTTCTGGGACTGGCCGGCCGACGCCGCCGCGCCTTCGTTCGTGGAGGTCGACCCGGTCATGGCGCGCTACCAGGACGGCTCGCCGGTCGTGGCCGAGCCGGGCCACGTGTTCCGTCCCGCGGAGGGTGACTACCCGTACGTGGCGCCGTTCTTCGGGCACTTCCCGGAGCGCATGGAGCTGTGGGCGAGCAAGGTCGGCGACGACGACCGCTTCCTGGTCGGCGAGCAGTCGAACCTGCCGCGCAGCCAGGCGCCGGTCGTGCGCCAGCTGTTCGCCTGGAACGGTCGTCTGCCCGTGGGCAGCACCGGCGGCACGCGGGTCGCCCCCAGCGGCGAGTACACCCTCGAGCTGCGGGTGCTGCGCGCCACTGGTGACGCCGACAACCCGGAGCACTGGGACACCTGGGAGTCGCCGGCGTTCTCGCTGGTGAACCCGCGCGGTGGCCCGCCGGTCGGCGGACCGGGCAACCCGGATCGCGGTCCTCGCTGACCCGAGCCGCAGCACGAACGAGGGGCGGGCCCACACGGGCCCGCCCCTCTCGCATGCACGGGGCCGGCACCGCCGACGCCGGAACCAACACCGAGCTTGACACGCAGAGCACTCTGTGAAACAAAGCACTCACCGGAACGGATCGCCTCCGCGCCGCCTCGAAAGGTCCGCTCACGCTGCCCTCACTCGACCCGATCATCCACGCGCCGGCCCGCCTCCGGCTGGTCTGTCTGCTGCAGGCGCTGCCGCCCGGCCGTGACCTGACCTTCCCCCAACTGCAGGAACTGCTGTCCTTGTCCCCTGGAAACCTCTCGACCCATCTGCGCAAGCTGGAGGAGGTCGGCTACGTCGCCGTCGCCAAGGCGTTCAACGACCGGACGCCCGTCACGACCGTGTCACTGACGGCCGCGGGGCGGGTGGCCCACGCCGCCTACGTCGACGCGGTGACGCACTACCTCGACGGTTCTGCCGCCCAGGCCCTGCTCCACGCGGAGGAGACGACATGAGCACCGTCCACGAAGGCCGCCAACAGGCGCGCTCCCGCCTCCTCGACCCGACCGTCCTGTTCGGCCTCGCCCTCATCGTCGCCGGGCTGTTGCTGCTGCTCGATCGACTCGAGGTCCTCGACGCCGGACGCCTGGCGGCGGACTGGTGGCCGCTGGTGATCGTCGGCATCGGCGTGTGGTGGCTGTTCGCCGACAGCCGACTGGCCGGACTGGCCGCGATCGCCGTCGGTGTCGTACTGCTCGGCGTCGTGCACGACGTCGTGGAGGGCAACGTCGGCAACCTGATCTTCCCGGCCGTGCTCGTGCTGATCGGCGCCGGCGCGCTGACGGCCGGTGCGCGCATGCGACGGGCCATGCGGGGACTGCCGGCACCGGACGGCAGCTGGACGCAGGCGCCCACCGCGATGGCCGTGTTCGGCGACGCCCGGCTGAGCGTCGCGGACGACGGCACCGACCATGCCGCCGTGACGGCGATCTCCGTCTTCGGGGACGTCGAGGTGGCGGTGCCCGCCGGCTGGCGGGTCGTCGACCGCACCACGGCGCTGCTGGGCACCGTCCGCATCCCGCAGGCCCAGCCGACCTATGCCGAGGCCCCGGTCGTGGAGTTGCACGGCCTGGCCATCTTCGGCGACGCCAAGGTCCGCTACCTCGACGACCCCCGGAGTGTCTGACATGACCGGAGACCGCCCCATGACCGACCTCCCCATCGGCCGCTCCGGCGCCGAGGCACTCGACGCCGCCGGCGACGGCCTGAGCGCGCTGGGCGCGATCCTGGTCCTCGCCGGGCTGTGGCGCGCCCTGATCGTGACCGCCGTGCTGCCGGCGCAGGCCGGCACGTGGTGGCCGCTCGTCATCGTGCTCGCCGGCCTGTGGCTGGCCAGCCGGGGGCGGCGGGGCCCGGCCACCACGCTCGTCGCGATCGGCGTCGGCCTCCTCGTCGTCCTCAATGTGCCGGGCGAGTTCTTCTGGCCGTCGCTGCTGATCGTGTTCGGCGCGCTCGCGATCCTGGGTGCCGTCTCCGGCCGCCGGTTCGTGGACGACTTCCCCGGCGCGGCCGGCGTGGCGCTCTTCTCCGACCGCGACGTGCACGTGGCCCCCGGCGACCCGGCCCAGCCGCTGGTCGCGGTCTTCGGCGAGGCGGCGGCACACCTGCACGGGCCGAGCCAGGACTTCGTGAGCTGCCTCGCCGTCTTCGGCAGCACCACCCTGACGGTGCCCCGTGACGTGGTCGTCGAGGTGCGCCCCACGGCGGTGTTCGGCGACGTGCGCTCACCCGCACCGCCCGAAGGGCCGACCAACGGCACGGTGCAGGTGCGCGCCACCTCGGTGTTCGGCGACGTCAGGATCCAGCGCGCCTGACCCGCGCAGTTTCCGTCACGGGCGACGGAAACCGCTGCGCCGCGCACCCGCGCCCTACGCGCTGACACATGGTTTCCGTCACGGGCGACGGAAACCGCCGGACGCGGGTCAGCTGCGGCGGGTGAGCGGCTTGTACTTGATGCGCGTCGGGTTGAGGGCCTCGTCGCCCTTGCGCTTGCGCAGGTCCTCCTCGTACTCCGAGTAGCCGCCCGGGAACCAGGTCACTTCGGAGTCGCCCTCGAAGGCGAGGATGTGGGTGGCGACGCGGTCGAGGAACCAGCGGTCGTGGCTGGTGATCACGGCGCAGCCGGGGAACTCCAGCAGCGCTTCCTCCAGCGAACGCAGCGTGTCCACGTCGAGGTCGTTGGTCGGCTCGTCGAGCAGCAGCAGGTTCGCCTCGTTCTGCAGCAGCTTGGCGAGGTGGATGCGGTTGCGCTCACCGCCGGAGCACGAACCGACGTTCTTCTGCTGCTCGCCACCCTTGAACCCGAACGCGGCCACGTAGGCGCGCGACGCCATCTCGGTCTTGCCGAGCTGCACCCAGTCACCACCGCCGGTGATCGCCTCGAACACCGTCTTGGACGCGTCGAGGTCCTGCCGCGACTGGTCGACGTAGCTGAGTTGCACCGTCTCGCCGACCCGCAGCTCGCCTTCGTCGGGCGACTCCTCACCGACGATCATGCGGAACAGCGTGGTCTTGCCGGCACCGTTGGGGCCGATGATCCCGACGATGCCGCCGGGCGGCAGGCTGAAGGTCAGGTCCTCGTACAGCAGCTTGTCGCCGAAGCCCTTCAACACGCCCTTGGCGTCGACCACGACGTCGCCCAGACGCGGTCCCTCCGGGATCATGATGACCGGCTTGGTGACCTGCTTCGGACGGTCCTGGTTGAGCAGCGACTCGTAGGCCTGGATGCGGGCGCGGGCCTTGGTCCGCCGGCCCTGCGGCGACGCCTTGACCCACTCGGCCTCCTCCGCGAGCTGGCGCTGGCGGGCCGACTCCTCCTTCTCCTCCTGGCGCAGCCGTTCCTGCTTCTGCTCCAGCCAGCCGGAGTAGTTGCCCTGGAACGGGTGGCCCTTGCCGCGGTCGAGCTCCAGGATCCATTCCGCGACCTGGTCGAGGAAGTAGCGGTCGTGGGTGATCGCCACGACCATGCCGGGATAGTCGGCGAGGTGGCGCTGCAGCCAGGCGACCGTGTCCGCGTCGAGGTGGTTGGTCGGTTCGTCGAGCAGCAGGATGTCCGGCCGCGACAGCAGCAGCTGGCACAGGGCGGCACGGCGCTTCTCGCCGCCGGAGAGCACGGTCACGTCGTCCGCGTCCGGGACGCGCAGCGCGTCCATGGCGATCTCGATCTTGCGGTCGAGGTCCCAGGCGTCGGCCGCGTCGATCTTGTCCTGGACCTCGCCCATCTCCTCGTAGACGCGCTGCATCTCGTCGTCGTCCATCGGCTCCGCCAGCCTGGCGGTCAGCTCGTTGAACCGGTTGACGAGTTGCGCGGTCTCGCCCAGGCCCTCCAGCACGTTCTCGCGGACGTTCTTCGACGGGTCGAGCTCCGGCTCCTGCGGCAGGTAGCCGACCGAGTAGCCCCGGGCGGCCCATGCCTCGCCCTCGAACGACGTGTCGACGCCGGCCATGATCTTCAGCAGCGTCGACTTGCCGGCGCCGTTGGGGCCGATGACGCCGATCTTGGCGCCCGGCAGGAACGACAGCCAGATGTTGGACAGGACCTCCTTGCCGCCCGGGACGGTCTTGGTCAGGCCCTTCATCACGAAGCAGTACTCGGCCACGGCGGCGCTCCTCGAGGTCGTGGGGATGCGAGCGAAAAGGTGGCGCCCGTCAGGCTAGCCACCCGCTCGTGGACCGCTCGACCCGTCGCTACGGCGCCTCGCCCAAGCGGGCGTCGGGGCGCAGCTCGGAGGCCAGCCCACCACCGAGTGCCGCGGAGGCGAGCGCCTCGCCCAGCGCCGGCGCCTGCTTGAACAGGTTGTGCCCGGCGAGGACCGAGACACCGGCGACCTGCCAGACCGCCACCCCGTCGTCGCTCCACGGCAGCGCGGTCACCCAGCAGTGCTTGACCTCGACCGGGTGCGGCGCCAGCCCCGGCAGCGCCCGCCCGACGTAGTCGCGGACCCGTTCCTCGTGCTCGGCCAGCTCGGCAGGGTCGACGACGCTGCCGTCCTCGCGGACCTCGGCCGTCTCGCCCAGCCCGACCGCGTACGCGTCGTTGCCCGGGACGGCGGCCGCGTAGACCCCGGTCTCGCCGAACGCGCCGCTGGAGTCCTGCAGGCAGGCGAGGTGCTCGGGGGCGCTCCCGCGCACACGGAAGGTGGCACGCACGTGCACCTGCAGGTCGACCGGCAGGCTCAGCCCGAGTTGGCGCGCCAGCGGCGCCGAGCCGGCACCGGCACAGACGACCACGTGATCGAAGACCTCACGGGTCTCGCCGGCCCGCACCTCGACGCCACCGCCGGTCGGGCGCAGCGTCAGCACCTCCTGCGCCCGCAGGGCCTCGCCCAGCGTCGAGGTCAGCACGTCGACGGCTGCGCGGGTGCGGATCGCCCCGCCCTGCGCGTCGAACATGACCGGACCGAGGTCGTCGGCCGCGGCCAGCAGCGGCAACCGCCGCGCGACCTCGTGCCGATCGACGCGGTGGGCGTCGACGCCGGCGTCCTCCAGCAGCGGCAGCCGGTGCTCGACCGCCGGCCCGAGCGCCAGCGCACCGTCCGGCGAGACCAACTCGACGCCGAAGCGGCGCTCCCAGTCGGCGTAGATCGCCCGGCTGCGCTGCGCCCAGCGGATCAGCCGCGGGTCGTCGTGGGCGTGGCGGAACAGCCGCGAGCGCCCACCCGACTGGCCGTCGCCCGGCACGCCGCGCTCGAACACGGTCACCTCGGCACCGCGGTCGCGCAGCGCGAGTGCGGCCGACAGCCCGACGATGCCGGCACCGACCACCGCGACCGCCATGCGCGCCTCCTCTGCGACGTCAGGGCCCCCCGAGCCTGCCGGTGGTGACGAGCCGGTACCCCGCCCCACCACCGCCGATCGGGCCGTCGCGGCGGCGCTCAGTGCTCGAAGACGGCCCCGAGGAAGTCCTTGGTGCGCTGCTCCTGCGGGTTGCGCAGGATCTCCTCGGGTGAACCGGACTCCAGGATCTGACCGTGATCGAACATCACCACCCGGTCGGCGACCTCGCGCGCGAACCCCATCTCGTGGGTGACCAGCATCATGGTGGTCTTGCCTTCTTCGGCGATGTCGCGGATGACGTTCAGCACCTCGCCGACCAGCTCGGGGTCCAGCGCGGACGTGACCTCGTCGAAGAGCATCACCGCCGGCTCGGTCGCCAGCGAGCGGGCGATGGCGACCCGTTGCTTCTGCCCACCCGACAGCTGTCCCGGGGTGTGGTTGGCGTAGTCCGCCATCCCGACCTTGGCGAGCAGCTCGCGGCCGAGTTCGCGGGCCTCATCGGGCGACTTCCCGTGCACCTTCACCGGCGCCAGCATGATGTTCTCCAGCGCGCTCATGTGCGGGAACAGGTTGAAGTGCTGGAACACCATCCCGATGTCCGAGCGCACGCTGCGGATGTGCTTCTCGCGGGCGGGCTTGAGCCGGCCTCCGGCCTCCTCGTGGTAGAGGTGCCGGCCGCCGACCTCGATCGTGCCGGAGTCGATGCGCTCGAGCGTCATGATCACCCGCAGGATGGTCGTCTTGCCCGACCCGCTGGGGCCGATGATGACGACGCGCTCGCCCGGTTCGACGTCGAGGTCGAGCTCGCGCAGCACGACGTTCGGCCCGAAGGCCTTGTCGACGCCGCGCATGCGGACGCCGGCGGCGCCCTTGGCGGAGATGTCGGCCGAGATCTCAGGTGCGCTCATACGCGATTCGCCTCTCGAGTCGGCGGACCAGCCAGGCGGCCGGCAGGCTGACCAGCAGGAACCCGACACCGATGAGCAGGTACGGCTCGACGGGTCGGAAGTCGTTGCTGCGGATGGTGTTGGCGAAGAACAGGATTCCCGGCACGCTCAGGACCGCGTCGGCGATCGGGGCGTCCTTGAAGGCGGCCACGAGGTAGTTGCCCAGCGTGGGCAACACGTTGGGCACGGCCTGCGGGATGATCACCTTGGTCCAGGTCTGCCACGGCCCGAGATTGAGCGCCGTGGCGGCCTCCCACTGGCCGACGGGGACGCTGTCGATGCCGGCTCGGTAGGCCTCGGAGGCGTAGGTGGCGTAGTGCACGCCCAGCCCGATCAGCAGGACCTCCACCGCGTTGAGGTCGAGGACCGGCGTCGCGCGCACGAGCGCCTGCAGGAAGAAGAACTGGACCAGGATCGGGGTCGAGCGGATGAACTCGATGACCGCCACGGCCGGCCAGCTCACGGCCCGGACGTGGCTGCGGCGTGCGAGCGCGAAGAGCAGCCCCAGCACGATCGAGATGAGGAACGCCAGCACGGTGGCGCGGGCGGTGACGTACAGCCCCTGCAGCATCTGGGGCATGAGGTGGAAGAAGTAGTCGAGGTCGAAGTTCGTGTCCCCGTCGGCGGTCATACGCGACCGGTACGACCGCCCTGCACGACCCGTCATCGCGAGGATCGACAGGCCGAGGGCCATCAGCGCCACCGGCACGACGACGTCGGGCCGGCGGTACCAGCGACGGTGGGGCTGGAACTCCAGGTGCCGCATCGGTTCCGTCCCCGACGAGGTCGAGGTCTCCGAGGGGCGTTCGTGGGTGATGTCGCTCATGCCGCCACCTCCGGGACCGGCACCGCACGGCGGCCGGTGCGCTGTTCGTAGCGGCGGGCGAGCGCCCGCTCGGCCAGACGGAACAGGCCGTTGATGACCTGGGCGATCACGAAGTAGATGAGCAGCACGTTGACGAACAGCGTGGTGACCCCGGCAACGCCGGCGGCCAACTGGGTGGAGACGAGGTTCTGGGTCTCGCGCATCAGGTCGATGCCGCCGACGACCGAGACCAGCGCCGTGCCCTTGAGGATCTCGATGGTGAGGTTGCCCATCGGAGGCAGGATGATCCGCATCGCCTGCGGCAGCACGACGTGCCGCAGCCGCTGTGTGCCGCTGAGGTTGAGCGCGATCGAGGCCTCGTTCTGCCCGCGCGGGATGGCCTGGATGGCGCCGCGCACGATCTCCGCGCCGTAGCCGCCCATGTTGATCCCCAGGGCGATCGAGCCCCAGAACATCACGGAGGCGCCGCGGATGCCGAACAGGATCGGCAGCGCGATCACCATGATGAACAGCAGGATCACCGACGAGATCCCGCGCGCGAACTCCACGTACACCAGCGCCGCGCCACGGATCCAGCGCTGTTTCGACAGCCGTGCCACGCCTACCAGCAGCGACAGCGCCACGCCCAGCACGAATGCCTGACCGAGCAGTTGCAACGTCGCCTGCGTCCCGTTCCACAACCGCAGGTAGTGGTTCGGCTGCAGGAGCCAGTCCTCCACGTGCGCCTCCTCGCACCGAGGTCGCCCGACGTGTCAGACGATGGCCCGGCACCGACGCCCGGCGCCGGGCTCGCCCGGCACGAGCGTCACTCGACGAAGTCCTCGAGGGTCAGCGAGTTCGCGAGCTCGACGTCCTCCTCGGTGAAGTCTTCGTACTGCGTGATGATCTCCATCGTGGTGCCGTCCTCGCGGAACTGGTTGAGCACCTCGTTGAAGGCGTCGCGGAAGTCCTCGTCCGCGAACGCGTGACCGCCGCAGGGCAGGACCTCCTCACCGTCGGCGTCGATCGGGAAGAAGCCGTCGACGGCCTCCATCCCGCTGCGGGCGGCGACCTGGGTCTGCACGGTGGCCAGCGTGCCGGTCACCGCGTCGACCTCACCGGCCTCCAGCGCCCGGTACATGCCGTCGATGTCGCCGAACACCTGGATCTGGTCGTCGGGGACCCCCGCGTCCGCGAGGTAGTCCACCTCGACGGTGCCGGTGGCGACGGCGACCGTCACGTCGGTGTTGTCGAGGATCGACTGGTAGTCGGTGATGTCCATCGGATTGCCCTCGGCGACCGCGAGCGACTCCGGCACGCAGTAGTCGGGATCCGTGAAGTGCACCTGGGCGGCCCGCTCGGGGGTGATGTACATGCCGGCGGTCACGAGGTCGAACTGGCCGGCCTGCAGGCCGCCGATGAGTTCGCCGAACTCGACCACCTGGGCCTGCATCTCCTCGATGCCGAGCTCGGCGAGCACCTCGCGGGCCACGTCCGGGCCGATGCCGGTGACCTCGCCGTCGTCGCCGACGTAGCCGAAGGGCACCTCGTTGGCGACGCCCACCGTCACCGTGCCCTGCTGCTGTAGTTCGCCGAGCCGGCCGTCGGCGGTCTCGCCGTCGTCCTGACCGCCGCCGTCGGCCGTGGGGTCGGCCGTGTCGTCGCCACCGCAGGCGGTCAGGGCGAGGGCCAGTGCGGCGGCCGAAGCCAGCGCTCGCCGTCGGAAGGTTCGGGTCAGGCCAGAAATGGCGTCTCTCCTGGTGGGTAACACGCGTCCACGGCCGCGCCCCCGGAGCGGAACCGTGCCCCCGTGTCCCCCGTCCCGCTCGGGCCGTCCGGCCGTCGTCCCGACCCTAGGGAGGGGTGGCCGCGCGGTCACCTGGTCGCCTGGCCGATCGGACAGGAAAATCGTCGGCGGCGGCGGCGCCGCGCCGTGTCATCGGCCCCCTCGTCCACGGCATACCCTCCGCGGCCATGCCTGCCATCATCGCCGCCGCGCTCGTCTTCCTCTCCTCCGCCGCCGTCCTGGTCCTCGAGATCCTGGCGGCGCGCCTGCTCGCGCCCTACGTCGGCGTGACGCTGGAGGTCTACACGGCCATCATCGGCACGATCCTGGCCGGGATCGCGTTCGGGTCGTGGTGGGGCGGGCGCTACGCCGACCGCAAGGACCCGCACACGCTGATCGGCCCGTTCCTGATCGTGGGCGGCATCCTGTCGTTCCTCACGATCCCGGTCGTCGACGCGCTGGGCACGGGCCTGCGTGGCGCGTCGCCGTTCACGACCGTCGTGCTCACCTTCATGGCGTTCTTCGCGCCGGCCGCGGTCCTGACGGCCGTCACGCCCGCGGTCATCAAGATCCAGCTGGCCGACCTCGACGAGACCGGCCGGGTCGTCGGCCGCCTGTCGGCCATCGGCACCGCCGGCGCCATCATCGGCACGTTCGCGACCGGCTTCCTGCTGGTCGCCGCGGCGCCCACGCGCCCGACCATCCGCGTGCTCGGGGTGTTCCTCGTCGCACTCGGCATCGCGACCATCGTGTACCTGCGCGGCGGCCGCCAGGCGGTCAGCCTCGGCACGCTCGTCGCGATCGCGGTCACCGGGACGCTGTCGTTCGCCGCGCGCCATCCGTGCGACCACGAGTCGGCGTACTACTGCGCGCGGATCGAGGTGGACCCGGAGCGGCCCACCGGACGCGCGCTGTGGCTGGACACGTTGCGGCACAGCTACGTGGACCTCGAGGACCCGACCTACCTCGAGTTCACCTACACGCAGTGGTTCGGCGACGTGATCACGGCGCTGGCACCCGACGGTGAGCCGCTCGACACGCTCCACATCGGCGGCGGCGGCTTCACGATGCCGCAGTACCTGCGCGAGCTGCACCCCGGGTCGCAGTCGACGGTGCTGGAGGTGGACCCGCTGCTGGTGGAGCTCTCGGAGGACGAGCTCGGACTGGAGCTCGGCGACGACATCGAGGCGGTCACGGGCGACGCGCGGCTGACCGCCACGCAGCTCGACGCGGACCGCTACGACCTGGTCGTCAACGACGCCTTCGGTGGGGTGTCGGTCCCCTGGCACCTCGCGACCCGGGACTTCCTGTCGCAGCTCGACCGTGCCCTCACCGACGACGGGGTCATGGTCGCCAACGTCATCGACTACGGCCCGCGCGACTTCCTGCGCTCGTACCTGGCCACGACCACGTCGGTGTTCGACCACGTCGCCGTACTGGGACGCCCGGACGCGTTCGGACCGCGCGACGCCCGCGGTCTCGGCGGCAACTACGTCGTGATCGGCTCCGACGCGCCGCTGCCCGTGGACGCGGTCGAGGCGGCCAACCGGAGCCGTGGCCACGTCGACGAGCTGCTCCACGGCGACGAACTCGTGACGTTCACCGGCGACGCGCGGATCCTCACCGACGACTACGCGCCGGTCGACCAGCTGCTCACGCCGACGCCGGACGCCTGAGCGAGGGGGCCGACTGCGCCTTCGCGCCACCGGCCGGCACGGCGTCGAGGGCGTCGAGGACGTCGCCGACGGCCGAGCCGGCCACCAGCGCGTGCCGCATCGGACGGCCGTGGACCACCTCGTAGCGGTTGCGGCGGCCGACGCGGTGACGCACGAGGTAGCCCTCGGCGACGAGATCGGCGACGATCGTCTGGGCCGCCCGTTCGGTGATGCCGACGCGCTCGGCGATGTCGCGCAGGCGCGCGTCGGGGTCACGCGCGATGCAGACCAGCGTGTGACCGTGATTGGTCAGGAAGGTCCAGCGACGCGGTGATGCGGACACGGCTGCACCCTCGGGGGGGTCGTCCGGGAAGACGGCGGGACGCTAGCCGGCCGCCGCCCGGCACCGTGCCTCGCAACCGGCGTCGGAGGCGCCGTTCACGCCTCTGCGCGCGGCGGGTCGGCCATCCGGTCGCCGGGGCGGTCGACCGCAGGCGGCTCCACGAGCGAGGCCGGCAGCGTGACCACGAACCTGGCCCCGACCTCGCTGCCGTCCAGCCGCACGTCGCCGCCGTACTGCTCGGCGATCCGCCGGACCATGCCCAGCCCGATCCCGCTGCCACGCGCGCCGACGTCACGGCCGCGCTGGAACAGGTCGAAGATGCGTTCGTGGTCCTCCTCCCGGATGCCGCGGCCGTCGTCGGCGACCACCAGCTCGAACGTGGAGGAGGTCCGATGCCCTTCCACCCGCACTTGCAGGTCGGGACGACCGCCGTGCTTGACGGCGTTGGTCACGAGGTTGTCGACCAACTGCTCGGCGCGGACCGGGTTCATGCACAGCACCGGCAGGTGGTCGTCGACGTCGACCGTGGCCTCCGGATGCGTCACACGGATGCGCTTGCGCACGACGCGACCGACTTCCGCCAGGTCGACGGGTTCCGCGTCGGTCTGGGTCCGCCCGATCCGGGACAGCTCGAGCAGGGCGTCGACGAGGCCGTTCAGATAGTCGCTGCTGGCGGAGATGCCGTCGAGCAGGTGCTCACGCTCGTCGTCGTCGCGGGCGGCGCGTAGCAGGACCGTGTAGCCGCCGATGGCGACCGCCGGGCTCCGCAGGTCGTGGGACAGGCCGAGCAGCATGGCTTCGAGCTCGCGGCTCGAGCGCTCGATCCTCCGGCGTGCCTCGAGGTGCTTGGCGGCGAGATCGCTCCGGTCGAGCGCGAGCTGCAGCTGCCAGGCGTACGCCGAGGCGAGCTCGCGCTCGTAGTCGCCGAAGAACGGGCTGTAGGCCGTCATGCGCACCACCAGCGTGCCGTGGCGGAGCGCCACGACCTCCGTACCGGGACGCAGCGGACGGCCCTCGCGCAGGCGACGGATGGTCTCCTCGGCGTCGGACGGGTCCAGGTCGGCCAGCGCCAGGACCTCGTGCTCGCCCGACAGGACCACCACCCCGGCCCCGATGTGGCCGGCGAGGATCGGCGCGACCGCATCCGCCGCGTCCTGCGGCGTCACCGCGGAGATCAATTGCTGCTGCATGCGCTGGAAGTCGTAGGTGCCCTGGCGGCGCCACCACAGACGCAGCGGCAGCGGAGGTGCGAACGCGGCGAGGGCCAGGGCGGCCGCCACCAGCGACACGGTGCTCGTCGCCACCGCCAGCACGGGCATGCCCTCGCGGGAGGGCCCGATGACCGCCACGACCAGGCCGGCCGTCAGCAGGATGAGCGAACTCGCCAGCCACCGCATCCGCGAGCGCACCACCCGGGACGAGCTGCCGCCGGCCCGCCACAGCCGCACGGCCGTGGCCACGCTCGGCAACAGCCACGCCGCCAGGAACGCCCCCAGGAAGAGGTAGTCGTCGAGGTCACGCTCGCCCCGCTGCGGCGCCAGGTCCACGAGCACGAACGACACGGCGACGACACCGACCGCGACCCACGACCAGCGCAGCCAGCGGGGCAGCGCGCCGGCGAAGGACCAGGCGAACGCTGCGAGCAGCCAGGGGAAGGCGAGGAGCCCGATCACGGTCAGCGTCTGCGGTGCCGCCTGCTGGGTGTCGGGCAGCAGAGCCGTGACCCGCCCCAGGACCAGCGTGAGCGCCAGCACCCCGAAGGCAGCGGCGAGGTAGGCGGCCGGACGCTGCCGACGTCGCAGGAACTGCAGCAGGGCGGCGACCGCGAGGAGGCCGTAGGCCACCAGGAGCAGGTTCCTCAGCACTGCCGCGAGTGCTTGCACGGGCTCCCACCAGATCGCGGATCGGCGACCCATCCACCGACCCGTTGGCCGGCGTGCCGGCCCGGGTTGGACTCCCCCGACCGACACAGCGTAGGGAGCGGGCGACCAAGTGTCGCGCAGGGCCGGATCGGCCGGCCGGTGACCGGGTGGTCGGCTAGAGTGCCGGTCGACCGACGAACCCCACTCACCACTCCGGTCGCGCCCGGCGCAGGGGGTGGGCTACGTTGGGCACCTGTCCGCCGTTCAGACAACGAGCGCGCGTTGGCCCTTTCATCGTCACTGGGTTCCTCGTGCACGCATCCACGGAGTTGCCACGTATCGTCGTGGTCGACGACGACCGAACGATCCGTGACGTCGTCAGTCTGACGCTGCGGAGCAGCGGGCAGATCGAGGTCGTCGGCCTGGCGGCCGACGGCGGCGAAGCGCTGCACGTCGTGCAGGAGGAGCAGCCCGACGCGGTGCTGCTGGACCTCATGCTCGGCGCCGAACGCGGGACGGACCTGATCGTGCCGCTGTTGAAGTCCGCACCGCGGACCATGATCGCGATGATGACGTCGGTGCCGGCGGAGCTCGAGGAGCTCAACGCGCTGCGGGCCGGGGCGTTCGTCTACTACGAGAAAACGATGCTGAGCGCCCTCGCGCGCTTCATCGCCGACGACCTGGCGCTGTTCCAGCGGGCACTCGGTGGCGAGGACGTCGTGGCCCCTTCGTCGCTGCGCCGACGTTCCGAGCCGACCTCGTCCTGAGACACCGGCGAACCGGCAACGCCGGCCGCCGAGCGCGCCGTCAACGCGGGTCCAGCGCGGCCACGAGGTCGATCGTGCGGGTCGATGTCAACCGGCCCAACGCGTCGACCACCTCTGCGGCCGACCGCGGCCGCTTCCGCGGGTCGATCCGGGTCAGCCACGTCACCACGTCCGCGAGCCCGCGGGAAACGACCGCGCCGGCGTCACGCAGGTCCGGGACCTCGGCGCTCAGGCGGGCGAGTGCCGTGGCCGTCGACGTGTCGCCCGCGAACGGCCGCCGGCCGGCCGCGGCCTCCCACAGGATGAGGCCCAGCGTGTAGAGGTCCGTCCGCGGGTCGCCGAGGTGGCCCTCGACCTGCTCGGGGGCGAGGTAGGCCGGGCTGCCCGCGACCTGGCCGTCGGGCGTCGGGGTCAGCTCGGCGGTCATGTGACGCGCGGTACCGAAGTCGACGATCTTGAGGGTGCCGCGTTCGGTGAGCATCACGTTGCGCGGCTTGAGGTCGCGGTGGACCACCCCCCGGGCGTGGATCGCCGCGATACCGCTGGCCAGCTGGAGTCCGACCGCGGCCACCACCGCGGCCGGGAAGCGTGCGTGACGCTCCATCAGGCTGCGCAGGCTCATGCCGCCGACGTACTCGGAGACGAGGCAGAGTTGTGAACCCAGCGTCACGACGTCGAACAGCCGCATGACGTGCTCGTGCTCGACCCGGGCCAGCAGCTGCGCCTCGCGCCGGAACCGCTCCACGGCGAAGCCGTCGTCGAGCAGGTCGGTGCGCAGCAGCTTGACCGCCACCGGCCGCTGCAGCCGCAGGTCGGTCGCGCGCCACACGGTTCCGGCGCCGCCGCGTGCGAGGAAGGCCTCGAGGCGCCAACGCCCGCCGATCAGCGTGCCCGGCGCGGGCCGGTCGGCTCCGGAACCACCTGGCGTACGCTCCGGCGTGTGCCCGCGGTCCCGCGCGTCGGCGTCGCGGTGCCGCGCGTCGGCCTGGAGTTCGCGTCGACGCAGCGCCGACTGTCGGGCGTCGAGCTCACGCTCCCACGCCGACAGCTCCGCCTCGCGCCCGTCGGCGCCTTCACTCTCGCTCATCCGTGGCGAGAATACTGACTCCCACGCGAGGGGCGGCCGGGCGGCCCGCCAGCGCACGACGGATGTCGAACGCGGGCAGGTGATCGCCACCGTCACCGCACTCGTGGACCGCTGGTCACGGTGATCGGCGTGATCGACCGGTAGGCTGGTGGCACGAGGTGTCACCTGCGTCACCTCGGAACACGTCGTCACCCCGGCGGCACCACCGCGGTGTCCGCAACCGAAGCGGGTGAGCAGAGGCCACCTCGGACGTGGGCCACGGCAACGCCGCCCCCACGCCCCGGCTGCGTGTTCGACACGCACCGGCAGCCCGACCCTTCGCGTCGAGGCTTCCGTGCACGCGTCCGCGGCGACCGCCCGGCGCGCACGACCACCGCCCGATCCCAAGGGCGACGAAAGCGCACTTCGTGACCATCACCTTCTCCGAGCTCGGCGTGCCCGCCGGGCTCGTCGACCGCCTGGCCAGCCTGGGCGTCACGTCCCCCTTCCCCATCCAGCGCCTCACGCTCGAGGACGCGCTCGCCGGCCGCGACCTGTGCGGACGGGCGCCGACCGGCTCCGGCAAGACCCTGGCGTTCTCCCTGCCCGTCGCCATCCGCGTCGGCCGCGGCCGCGCGGGCCGGCCACGTGCCCTGCTGCTCGTCCCGACCCGGGAGCTCGCGGCCCAGGTCGCCGAGGTGCTCACCCCCCTGCTCCAGGTGACCGACCGTCGGGTCGTCACGCTCTACGGCGGCACCAACATCAACCGCGACCGGCAACGACTGCGTTCGGCCGTCGACGTCGTCGTGGCGACTCCCGGACGGCTGGAGGACCTGCTCCAGCAGCGGGCCCTGTCGCTGGCCGACGTCGACCTGGTCGTGCTGGACGAGGCCGACCGGATGGCGGACATGGGCTTCCTGCCGGTCGTGCGTCGGCTGCTCGACCAGACCCGCGACCAGCGGCAGACCCTGCTGTTCAGCGCGACCCTCGACGGCGACGTCGACGTGCTCGTGCGGCGATACCAGCAGCGGCCGGCGCGCCACGAGTTCGACGCGCCCGCGGAGGAGCGGGGTGACGTGCGCCACGTCTTCTGGCCCGCCGAGCGCCCGGAGCGCCGCCAGTTGACCGCCCAGATCGTGCGTCGCACCGGCCCGGCGATCGTGTTCACGCGCACCAAGCACGGTGCGGACCGGCTCGCCAAGCAGCTGGCCAGGGAGGGCGTCACGACCGCGGCGATCCACGGCAACCGCAGCCAGAAGCAGCGCGAGTCGGCCCTGGCCCGCTTCGCCGACGGCAGCGTGCGCGTGCTCGTCGCCACGGACGTCGCGGCCCGGGGCATCCACGTCGACGACGTCGCCGCGGTCGTGCACTACGACCAGCCGGCGACCGACAAGGACTACGTGCACCGATCCGGGCGCACGGGCCGCGCCGGCGCCGACGGGCTGGTGGTCTCCCTGGTGGGCGCCGAGGAGCACGCCGACCTCCACCAGCTCCAGCGCACCCTGCGTCTGCCGGAGGGTCTGCACGAGCTCGACCTCGGGCTGCTGGACGCCGAGGTACTGCCGGCGCCCATGGCCACGGTCCGGGACGGACGGCGGCGGGCCAGCACCGGGGGCCGGCCCAACGGCAACGGCGGCAACACCCGCGGCCGCGCTCGCAGCGGGCGCAGCGGGCGCGCCGATGAGCATGGCGGCGGAAACGGCAGCCGCAGCAGCGGCAACGGCAGCGGCGGCGGGTCCGGCCGCGGCCGCAACGGCAACGGCAACGGCGGCAGTGGCGGCGACACCGGCGCGCCCGGGAACAGCCGGCAGCGCGCGGGCGACCGCAACCGTGCCGGCGTGCCCTCGGCGCCCAGCACGCGCCGCCGCGCGCGCCGCTGACCGTGGCCCTCGCCGTGGGTGGGGCGGGCGGCCCCCCGCCCGCCACACCGTGACGGCGTGTCAGCGCACCTCGAGGTGCGCGATGACGCGCTCGGTGCCGTCGTCGAGGTCGGCCACCAGCCGGTGGTCACCGGCCGCGACACCGAGCCCGCGCAGGCTCACCTGCGCCGCGTAGCGCGCCTCGACGGCATCGAACGCCAGCGCCCCGGCCGGCCGGCTCGTGCCGTCCTCGGCCACGAGGCGCAGCGCGGGCGACAGCCCGGCGACGGCGGCGCCGGCCACGTCCTCGATCGCGACGCGCACCGGCAGGGTCGCGTTGCGGTTGACGCGGATCGGTCCGTCCACCTCGAGCCGGTCGGCGGCGGCCGCCACGGCGTACACGACCCGGTAGCGACGCGTGAGCGTGGTCACGTTGCCCGCCGCGTCCGTCGCGGTGACCGTGAATTCGTGCGCCCCGACACGCGAGGTGTCGAGCGTGGCGAGGTTGGCTCGCGTGCCCTCGCACGCCACCACACCCGACCGGTCGTCGTCGCAGCCGTACTCGACGAACACCTCGTCACCGAGCACGACCTCCAGGTCGTCGGTGGGTGCGTGGACCTGCACCGTCGGCGCCACCTGGTCGAGGTGCACCGTCTGCACGACGCTGCCCGACACATTGCCGTTCACGTCGACGGCACGTGCCTCGACATGCGTGGTGCCGTCGAGCTCGACCGTCACACGCGCGCGGTCGTCGAACACCGGAGCCCAGGGCCCGACCGTGCCGTCCGGCGCGTGGACACGGATCTCCAACCCGGCCACGCCGGCGTCGTCGGTGGCGCTCACCTCGACGTCGACCGGCGCGGCGTGCCAACCGGCATCGTTGGCTTCGGGCACGGTCGCGACCGACACCGTGGGCGCCTTCGCGTCGGTGAAGTCGAACCCGGCCTGCCAGGACACGGCCGCGAGCTTCTGTTGCCCCTGGTAGGAGGGGTGGAAGTGGTCCTGGCTCGAGATGTCGCCGTTGACGAACCCGGCTGGGTCGTTGCTGAACAGCCACGTCGCGTCGTCGTCGTACCGGCAGCGCAGATACTGGGCGCACGCCTCGCGCAACTGCTCGTTGTAGGCCAGCCCGCGGGCACGGACCGCGTCGCGACGGGCCATGTCGGCGGGCGCCTCGGACGTGGGGTTGGCCAGCAGCGACTGGCACGGGATCAGGCCGAGTGCCCAGAACGTGACCGCGACGGCGTTGGTCCGCCGGATCTCCCACAGACGGTAGATGTCCGGCACCGAGTTGATCTGCACCCGCGCGTCGGGACGGTTCTGCGCCACCCAGGCCAGCGTCGCGTCGATCTGGGCCCGGTACTCGGCGATCGACGTCATGTCCTCGACCGTGGAGCGGCACAGGTCGTTGCCACCGATCTGGATGAGGATCAGGCCGACGTCGCCCGGCGCACCCTGCACCTGCCCGACGATGTTCTGCGCCCGGGCGCCGTTGACGGCGAGGTTGGCGCGTGTCGTCGCCTGGCCGGGCCGCAGGGCCCGGGTGCGCTGGAACACGCTCTGCAGGTCGCTGTACTGGTCCCCGGTCGCCCATGAGCGGTTGGGCCGCTCCGTGCCGGGCAACGGCGAGATGGTGTCGAACAGGCTGCGCCCGTCGGCGCCGGTGCCCGCCGAGATCGAGTCACCGAGGACCGCGACGGACGCGGGTGGTCCGGCGATCGCGACGGCGGGTGTGACGCCGCCGATCTGGTCGGCTGCCGCGGCGACGCCCGGCAGCAGCAGGCTGCCGGCGGCGACGGCCGCCAGCAGGCCACGGAACATGGTCTTCACGCGAAGGCTCCCCTGACCCGGACGCCCCCTCGTGCCCCCGTGGGAACCTCCCGAGTCCCCGCACGTAGCCGTCCGGCGCGTGAAGACTAATCAGTATCAACTGCCGTTGGCGTCATTGGCTGGCAAGAACGTGCGATGTCAGCAACGTTCCAGGTAGCCCTGCTCGACCAGGTCCTCGAACTCCTCCACGGCATCGGGACCGAGCACCTGGCCGACGACCTCGAAGTCCTCCTCGGTCAGACAGTCCATCTCGAAGTCCGGGAAGGGGTTGTCCTCGTCGAAGGCCTCCTCCAGCACCCCGCCCTCGCGGAACGTCGGCGGCTCGGTCGGGCGCGGGCGGCTGCGGCGAGCCTCGCTCGGCGCGTCGTCGGGTCCGGTCGAGCCTTCCGCCCTGGCGGCGTCGGAGCGACCGGGCCCTGCGGCCCGGCCCTCCGCGGTGGCGGCCGGATCGGCGCCGTCGGGCGCCACCTCGGCGTGGGTGTCCGCGACCTCGCGGTCCGCCCGGGCGACGATCACGTCACCGGCCGACACCTCGTCCTGGCCGGCACCGCCGCTGCAGGCTGCGGCCAGACCCGCGGCGAGCAGCAGCGCGATCGCGCGTGGTCCGCGGTCCCGTCCCGATGCCGACATGTCTCCCCCAGGCGTTGGCGGCGCGCACGATAGCCGGGAGGAATGCGCGGCAGCCGGCGGGCGTTGGCCAGTTGATTGCACGAGAAACCACTTCACGGATCTGCCGGAGGCGCACCCACATGCAGTTCGGGGTCTTCAGCGTCGGGGACGTCACCCCCGACCCCACCACCGGCCGCACGCCCACGGAGGCGGAGCGGATCAAGGCGATGGTCACCATCGCGCAGAAGACCGAGGAGGTGGGCCTCGACGTCTTCGCCACCGGCGAGCACCACAACCCACCGTTCGTGCCGTCCTCACCGACGACGATGCTCGGCTGGATCGCGGCGCGTACCTCGCGACTGATCCTGTCCACGGCGACGACCCTCATCACGACCAACGACCCGGTCAAGATCGCCGAGGACTACGCGATGCTGCAGCACCTCGCCGACGGGCGGGTCGACCTGATGATGGGACGTGGCAACACCGGGCCCGTCTACCCCTGGTTCGGACAGGACATCCGGCAGGGCATTCCGCTGGCGGTGGAGAACTACGCGCTGCTGCACCGGCTGTGGCGCGAGGACGTCGTGAACTGGGAAGGCCGGTTCCGCACCCCGCTCCAGGGCTTCACCTCGACGCCCCGCCCGCTGGACGGCACCCCTCCGTTCGTGTGGCACGGCTCGATCCGCAGCCCGGAGATCGCCGAGCAGGCCGCGTACTACGGCGACGGCTTCTTCCACAACAACATCTTCTGGCCGATGGAGCACACCCGGCGGCTGGTCGGGCTCTACCGCCGCCGCTTCGAGCACTACGGCCACGGCGGCGCCGACCAGGCGATCGTGGGCCTCGGCGGCCAGGTCTTCATGCGGCCGAACTCGCAGGACGCCGTGCGCGAGTTCCGGCCGTACTTCGACGTCGCACCCGTCTACGGCCACGGACCGTCCCTGGAGGAGTTCACGGCCGAGACCCCGCTGACGGTCGGCAGCCCCCAGCAGGTCATCGAGCGCTACGCCGGCATGCGCGACGCCGTCGGTGACTACCAGCGGCAACTGTTCCTGATCGACCACGCCGGGCTGCCGTTGAAGACCGTGCTCGAGCAGCTCGAGATCCTCGGTGGCGAGGTCGTGCCGGCGCTGCGCCGCGAGCTCGCCGTCGGGCGACCGGCCCACGTGCCCGACGCGCCCACCCACGCCAGCCTGACGGCGGCGCGCGACGCCGCGGCGGGCGACGTGCTCGCGCCGGCCCACGACGAGGTCGAAGGAGGTGTGCGATGACGACCCGGACGCTGGCCGTCGTCACGGCGGGTCTCAGCCAGCCGTCGTCGACGCGCCTGCTCGCCGACCGTCTTGCCGCAGCGACCGTCGCAGCGGTGCGGCGCGGCGGCGACGACGTCGTCGTGGAGATCGTCGAGGTCCGTGAGCTCGCCCACGACCTGACCAACCACCTGCTGACCGGGTTCGCCAGCGGTCCGCTGCAGGCCGCCAAGGACACCGTCGCCGGTGCCGACGGCGTGATCGCGGTCACGCCGATCTTCAGCGCCTCGTACAGCGGGCTGTTCAAGTCGTTCTTCGACGTGCTGGAGCCCGACGCCCTGACCGGCACGCCGGTGCTGATCGCGGCCACCGCCGGCACCGCCCGGCACTCCTTGGCGCTGGAACACGCCCTGCGGCCGCTGTTCGCGTACCTCAAGGCGCTGGTCGTGCCCACCGCGGTCTTCGCGGCCTCGGAGGACTGGGGCGCCGGCGGCGAGGTCGATGGCGGGCTGACCGCCCGGATCGAGCGCGCGGCCGATCAGTTGGCGCAGCTGCTGGCCGGCGCGCCGGTGCACGAGTCGGCGGCTCGGCGCGCCGACCCCTTCGACGAGGTGGTCCCGTTCGAGCAACTGCTGCGCGGTTCGTGACCGTGCGCGACGTCGAGGTGGTCGTCGTCGGTGCCGGGCAGGCGGGCCTGTCCGCGGCGTACTTCCTCGCGGCGCGCGGTTTCGCGAGGGAGGGCGACTTCGTCGTGCTGGACGCCGCCGATCGGGCCGGCGGCGCCTGGCAACACCGCTGGCCGACCCTGACGATGCAGGCCGTGCACGGGCTGCATCCGCTGCCGGGACTTCCGCCGGCAGCGGAGGCGCCGCAGGACGCCCCGGCCAGCGAGGTCGTCGCCGACTACTTCGCCCGCTACGAGCGCCACTTCGACCTGCCCGTCCACCGGCCCGAGCCGGTTCGGGCGGTACGTGAGGCCGGCGACGGCCGGCTGCTGGTCGCGACCGACGATGGCGAGCTGCGGACCCGCGCCCTGATCAACGCGACCGGCACCTGGACCCGTCCGTTCTGGCCCGTGTACCCGGGCGCGGAACGCTTCCGGGGACGGCAGCTGCACACCGCCGACTACCACGGGCCCGACGAGTTCGTCGGGCACCACGTGGTCGTGGTCGGGGGTGGGCACTCCGCGATCCAGCACCTGGCCGAGATCTCGGCGGTCACCTCGACGACCTGGGTGACCCGCCGGCCGCCGCGCTGGCGCGACGCGCCCTTCGACCAGGATGCGGGCCGCGCCGCCGTCGCCCGGGTCGAGGAAGCCGTCGCCGCGGGGCGCCGCCCGTCCAGCGTCGTCAGCGTGACCGGCCTGGTCGCGACGCCGCCGGTGGAAGAGGCCCGCGCCCGGGGCGCGCTCGAGCGGCTGCCGATGTTCGACCGCATCACGCCGGAGGGCGTCGCCTGGGACGACGGCCGCGTCGTGCGTGCCGACGTCCTCCTGTGGGCGACCGGGTTCCGCCACGCCCTCGACCATCTCGCCCCGCTGGGCCTGCGCGACCGCGCCGGCGGCATCCGCATGGCCGGAACGCACGTGGCCGGCGACCCGCGCATCCATCTGCTGGGCTACGGCCCGTCGGCCAGCACGATCGGCGCCAACCGGGCGGCCCGCATCGCGGTACGCGACCTGCGGCACTTCCTCGGCCGAGCCGCCGCCTGAGCAGCCGGCGGGATCGGCGTGGGCCACGACCGGCGCTTCGGCGCCGCCACCCGCGAGGCCAGTAGGGTCGGCCGCACGCCGAAGACGAGGAAACGGCCGTGGACGAGGCCCCTGACGTCGAGTACCTGCCGGACGTCTACGTCGGCATCCGTGAGCGGTATCCGGACGTTGCCGCCGCGCTGGACGCGCTGGGCCGGGCCGGCGAGGCCGCCGGACCGTTGGACGAGCGCGAGCAGCGCCTGGCGACGCTCGGCATCGCCATCGGCGCGCTCGCCAAGGGAGCGGTGCGCTCGAACGTCCGCAAGGCCCTGGGCGTGGGCTGTTCCCCCGACGCCATCCGACACGCCGCCGTGCTGGCGATCACGACCGCCGGCTTCCCCTCGGCGGTGGCCGCCATGGGCTGGATCGACGAGGTGCTCGCGGAAGAGGGCTGACCCGGAGGCTCGGCGCGTGGCGACGCCGGTCAGGGCCGACGTCTCGGACCGGTCCTGCACAGGTACCCGCGACTCGGGCCTTCCCTCGCTGCCGGCGTCGACGGCCACGGCCGATCCTTCTCGTCGAGCCGCCCGGACGTGCGATGCGACGGCACGACGGAGGAGAGCCGCCGTGGCCGATGCCGCCACGTCACCGACCACCGGCGGCGAGCGCCGAGCGGACCGCCTGTTCGGCATGGACCGCCGCCGGTTCCTGCAACTGACGGGTACGGCCGGACTCGGGCTGACCGCTCCCGGTGCCGTGCCATTCGGGGGACGGCTGCTCGCCACCTCGCCGGCGCGTACACCAAGCGCGACGACGGGGTGGTACTCGTCGACCCCGACGTGTGCATCGGCTGCAAGATGTGCACGTTCTGCCCGTACGGGGCGCGCGGTCACGGTCCTGGCCGGGGCGGGCCTGGAAGCCGGGTCGCTGGCCTGGAAGCTGTCGAGGTTGTCGTCCCTCGGCCTCGAGGGGGAGGCGAGCCTGGCGCTGTTCACGGTCGACCATCGGTGGTTGCTGGTCCTGCGCGGTGCCGGCTGGGTGCTCGGTGTGGTCCTGGCCGTGATGCTGCTGTGGCGTCTGCGCCGCGGTGACACGCTGCGCGGCACCGCGCCGATGGTCTGGTCGATGCTGCTGGCCTTCGGCGCCTCGGAACTCGTCGGCCGGTTGCTCTTCTACGCCACGGCGGTCCCGTTGCGTCCGCCCGGCCCCTTCGTCTGAGCTTCGCCGTCAGCCGGGTGCGACCTCGCCGAGGCCGAGCGTCAGCGCGATCGACCCGACCGTCGGATCGTCCTCGTCGACGACTGCCAGCAGACGCAGCTGGGACCGGTGCGTCGGGAGTACCGCGAGGCCCTCGACCTTGCAGCCCGCCACCGCCTCGTCCAACGGGAGGATCTCCACGGACCCGCCGCCCCCGTCGAGCAGGCCCAGGACCGAGCCGGCGACGGGGCCATCGGCGATGGCGTCCGGCGCGTCCTCTGCGGTCGCCGACACACAGATCCGGCCGTCCGGCAGGAGCACGGCGTCGGTGATGGCAAGAGGCTGGCCGCAGAGCGTGCCGAACTCGTAGCGACGGACGTCGCCGATCTCGACCGACGCTGCTGGCCGCCCTTCCTCGATGGTCGCGAGCAGGTCGTGGAGTGGCAGGTCGACGCTGGCCGAGGCGACACCGGTCGGGCCGTGGCCGCGCTGGAACCAGCGCATCCGGTCGCCGACGACACACGCCCCCTCGAGGTTGAGTTGTGTCGGGCGGAGCCCCAGGGCATGGCGGACCCGCTCGTACAGCGGTGCGAGGTCGGCCGATCGCACGAGCGGGCAGTCGGGCATGGCGCGGACGAGGACCCCCCGGGTCCGTCGCGGCAGCGAGCCCGACCCCAGCAGCAGGACGGCGCCGGCCGGATCCGTGGCGACGTCGCAGGCGGCCTCGAAGTCGGGTTTGAGGTGTTTGGTGCCGTCCGCGTCACCGAAGACGTCCAGGCCATCACGGGCCGGCAGGAGACGGATCCGCTCGATGGTCCCCGAGTCGGGTCGCCACCAGGCGGCGTGGTTCGCATCGTCCTGTGCGACCAGCCAGCCGTCCCCGAACCGCGCGAGCGCGGATGCCGCCCGCACCGGGCCCCCGGGACCGAACTGCAGCCGCTCCATCGAGACGAGCTCGACCGCCATGCCCGACTCCTGCACGTCCGGCGTGGATGGCGACGTCGCCGCCCACAGTCCTCAACGGACCTCGAGGACCAGCTTGCCTTGGGCGCGGCGTTCGTCGAGCTCGCGGAGTGCCTCGACCACGTGCTCGAGCGGGTAGCTGCTGCCGAGCACCGGGCGCAACGCCCCCGATTCGACGTGGGGGCTCAGCTCCGCCCACTGCTGCTGCGGGTAGTCGGGCTCGCGCAGCCAGTAGGCGCCCCAGCCGACGCCGACGACGGCGATGTTGTTGAGCAGCAGGCGGTTGACCTTCACGGTGGGGATCTCGCCGCCGGTGAAGCCGATCACGAGCACACGGCCTTCCGTCGCCAGGCTGCGCAGCGAGTCGGTGAACCGGTCGCCGCCGACGGGGTCGACCACGACGTCGACCCCGCGACCGTCGGTGAGGTCGGCGACCGCCTCCTTGAACCCGTCGGCCGGCACGGTCTGGTCGGCGCCGGCCTCGCGGGCGACGGCGGTCTTGGCGTCGCTGGACACGACCGCGACGACGCGCGCCCCGAGCGCCTTGGCGAGCTGGATCGCGGCGGTGCCGACGCCGCCGGCCGCGCCGTGGACCAGCACGGTTTCGCCCGGCTGCAGCGCACCGCGGCGCACGAGCGCGAAGTGCACCGTGAGGTAGTTCATCGGCAGGCCGGCGCCGGCCGCGAACGGAAGCTCGTCGGGCAGCGGGAAGACCAGACGCGGGTCGACCGCGACCGTCTCCGCGAAGCCGCCGAAGCCCGGGAAGGCGGCCACCCGGTCGCCGGGCCGCACGGCCGCGCCCTCCGGCGCCTCGCGGACGACGCCGGCGACCTCGGAACCGGGCACGAACGGCAGCGGCGGCTTGACCTGGTACTGCCCGCGGGTCACGAGGACGTCGGGGAACGTCACGCCGGCCGCATGCACGTCGACGACGACCCGGCGGTCGGCGGCACCCGGTTCATCGATGTCGTTCACCTCGACCGCGTCGGGGCCGTCCAAGCTGGTGACCTGCACCGCGCGCATGCGCTGCTCCTTCATGGCGTACTCGACGTCTGGGTTGCACGGTCACGCCCTGCCAGGCCGTCCGTGCCTCGGACCGTAGCCACGCGCACGCCGGGGGCCCGCTTCGCCACGGGACAGCCGCCTCTGTGCGATCGACCCGGTGGGCGGCAGGCTCCGCCGCGACGACGCACCGAGACGGGGGATGGACATGGGTGGTCGGCGAACGGGCAGGCGCGCGGGGGCGGTCGGAGCCGCAGCCCTGCTGTGGTCGGTGGGCTTCGGGACGGGCGTGGCGCCAGCGGCGCCGGACAGCCTCTGCGTCGCCGCCGAGGGACGGGTGCAGGTCCAGCGCGGTACCGCGACCTGCTCCGCGACGGGCCCGGGCTCGTTCGCGCGTGCCCGCGGTGAGCACAGCGCCGCCGTCGCTCGCGGACGCGACACGCGGGCGGTCGTCACCGGTGACGGCAGCGCTGCGACCGCCACGGGTGGGCGTGGCAACCGCGCTTCGGTGGTGGGTGACCGCAGCGAGGCGGCGGCCGTCCGCGGGCGCCTCAACCGGGCGGTCGTTCGGGGCGATGACAGCCGGGCGACGGCACGCGACGGCGACCACAACCGCGCCCGTGCCGTGGGCGACGCCACGTTCGCGGTCGCCGGGGACGGCCATCGGAACCGGGCCGTCGCGGCGGGTGGCGGCATCCACCGGGCCGAGGCGACCGGCGGCAACCGCAACGTGGCGCTCGCCGAGGGCCGCAACAGCACCGCGCTGGCCGGCGACGGCAACCGTAACCGTGCGACGGTCGGGGGCGGCTTCGACAACTACGCGAGTGCGCGCTCCGGCCACCGCAACCTGGCCACCGTCGACGGCAACCGCAGCGGCGCGTTCGCCGAGCGGGGCCACCGCAACGTCGCCAGCGTCGTCGGCCGCAACCTGAACAACGCCTTCGCCCGCGACGGCAACCGCAACACCGCGCAGATCTTCGGCAACGACGGCAACTGGGCGGAGGCCGGGGACGGGCATCGCAACACGGCCATCATCCGCGGCGACGGCCTGAGGGCGGTCGCAACCGGGGACCGGGTCACGGTCGAGGTGCCGTGAGCGGGACGCCGGCGCCGTCCACCGGAGGCGGCGGCGCCGGCGTGCACGCGGGCCGTGCCGTCCAGGACGGCGCGGCCCGCCGGTGTGATCAGTCCTCCAGCTCGAACGTGATCATCATGTTGACCTGGTAGCTCGAGACGGATCCGTCGTCGATCGTGACCCGCTGTTCCTTGATCCAGGCGGAGCGGACGTTGCGCAGGGTGCGGGTCGCCCGCTCGATGCCCTGGTTGATGGCGTCCTCGAAGCTGGTGTCGGACTTCGCGCTGATCTCGGTGACGCGTGCGACGGACATGGCATCTCCTTCATCGTCGGACCGGTGCGACAACCGTGGGGTGCGCGCCGCATCTCGCGACACTGGCCGGGCGACCACCCGGGGTGGCAGGACGACGGTGACCCCGGCGCCTTGGAGGCCGATCAGCGCCGCGAACACGCGAGCGCCGGCCGCGCCCGCGTGGGCGCGCCCGGCGCTCGTCGGAACCTCAGGGCAGCGACGGCTTGCCCGGCGAGTACAGCCAGGTGTCGAAGAACGCGGTGAGGTCGTCGTCGGTGTACTTCTGCGCGAGCGCGATGAAGTCGTCGGTCGTGGCCGCCGAGTCGGCGTACGTCTCGATCCAGTCCCGGACGAACGCGAAGAAGGCGTCGTAGCCGAGCTGCTCCCGTAGCAGGTGCAGCGTCATCGCACCCCGGTCGTAGACGGCGCCGGCGAACAGGTCCTCCGGTCCGGGGTCGCCGATGACGACGTTCCAGAAGGGGCTCTCGGCCGGGACCGCGTAGGCCTCGTCGAACGACGATTGGATGTCCTGCTGATCGGTGTGGTCGAGCCACAGCCACTCGCTGTAGGTCGCCCACCCCTCGTTCAGCCAGATGTCCTGCCAGCGGGCCGGACTGACGAGGTTGCCGAGCCACTGGTGCGCCAGCTCGTGGGCGACGGTCGTCTCCGGTGGCGGACCCGAGTAGATCGGCCGCGTCTGGGTCTCCAGCGCGTAGCCGACGGAGTCGTCGTCGATGATCGCCCCGTACGCCACGAAGGGGTACGGCCCGTAGAGGTCGGTGAAGAAGGCGATCATCTCGTCGGTCCGGGCGAGACCAGCGGCGGCATCGGGCGGCAGGTCCCGGTCGATCGCGTCGATGATCGGCAGGCCGTCGGCGGTGGTGCGCTGGGAGAGGACGAAGTTCCCGATGGTGGCGGTGCTGAGGTAGCTGGCCATCGAATCGGGCGCGTCCCACACGAACGTCGACCAGCCCGACGCGGTCCGCTGGTCGACCAGCAGGCCGTTTGCGACGGCGACGCTGCCCTCGGGCACCGTGATCTCGAAGGAGTACGTGGCCTTGTCCGTCGGGTGGTCGTTGACCGGGTACCAAGTCGGCGCTCCGTCCGGTTCGTTGACGACCATGGCGCCGTCGGGCGTCGACACCCAGCCGTAGAGCTCGCCGGTGACGTCCGTCGGCCGGCCCGTCGTGCCGCCGTAGGTCACGACGACGGTGTAGTCCTCGCCGACGCGCAGCTTCGGGCGCGGCGAGATCATGAGCTCCTGGCCTTCGTGCTCGTAGCGTGCCCGCTTGCCGTCGACCGTCACGGACTCCACTTCCAGGCCACGCAGGTCGAGGTTGAAGCGCGACAGGTCGGCGGTGGCGGTGAACTCGATCGTGGCGACGCCGTCCAGGCGCCCGGTCGCCTCCTCCACGGGACCCTCGGGGTCCAGGGGTTCGTAGCTCAGCTCCAGGTGGTAGTGCTGGACGTCGTAGCCGCCGTTGCCGGCGAGCGGGAAGTATTCGTCGCCGACGCCCGGGGCTCCCTCGACGAAGCGGGGTTGCCCCGGTCGCTCGGGCGCGGCCACGGCGCTCGATGCTGGCAGCGACGCGCTGAGGACGAGGGCGACGACTGCGGCACTGCTGGACGCTCGCATCTGGTTCCCCCCGGATCGGCGAAATGTCCGCAGCTGCACTATCCGCCGCGTCGCGGCGGATAGGCAGCCCCCGCGCAGCCGCTGCACGGGCAGGCTGCAGCGGCTGGCGGGCGAGCCGCGTCCACAGGGTTCCCAGCCGATCCGGCCGGCGCCGCTCAGCCGTCGGCGCGGCCAGCCGGCCGGGGGGTCAGTCGCCGGCGTTGCGGATGGCGTCGCGGATGCGGTCGATGAGCGCCACCGGTGGGCTGGCCGCGGCCTTGGCGCCCGGCGAGGTCGGGGCGCCGGGGTGCGGACGGGTGGGCACCATCGACCGCGCCCGTTCCAGCTTCTCCCCGAGCGTCTGCAGTTCCTCCTCGTCGAGGGCCTGTCGGAGTCCGGTGAACAGCTCGCCCTCCTCCTCCTGGACGTGGTGGCGCACCTCGGCCATCAGCTCGCGCATGCGGTCGTCGAACCCGTCGTCCTCCGCCGTCATCGAATCGAGATCGTTGAGCGTGTTCTTGATGGCGAGGTGCTCCTCGATGGCTTCGTCGGCGAGGGCGTCGCCGTTGTCGAGCACCTCCCGCAGGCGCGGGTAGAACCGCAGCTCCTCGATCTCGCCATGGACGGCCAGGTCGTGCACGACCTGGTGCGCGATCTCCGTCTTGCGCTCGGTGTCGGTCGTCGCCTCGTACTGCGTGAACAGGTCCTCCACCTCGCGGTGGTCCCTGGCCAGCAGGTCGAGCGCGTTCATGGTCTCCGCCATCGCATGCTCCCTCGCGCCCCGGGTCGCCTCAGGGGGCGCGATCCCACGCTACGACGCCTGCGAGGAACCGTTCGGGCCCGACGGCCGGGTGCCGAACGGACGGTCGCCGTGATCTCGGCCGAAGCCTCGCCGTTCGAGGCAGGGACGGGTGGATCCGCCCCGGCGCCTTCCGGGTGGGCACCCGACACGCCGCGACGCCGAGCGGCTTCGAGGGGGCCTCCCCTGCCGCCGCTACCCTGACCGCCCTGTCGAGATACGCGCCGGAGGGGCCGGACGGGTCCGTTCCTGGGTGATCCCAGGCCCGGCGTTCCCGTGACGCGGACTCCCGACAGGCCCGCCCCCGTAGCTCAGTGGATAGAGCGTCGGTTTCCTAAACCGTGCGTCGCAAGTTCGATTCTTGCCGGGGGCACCCACACGCCCGGCGAGTGGCGGCCCGCCCTCGCCGGGCGTTTCCCCTGTTCAGGGGTGGTCAGGCGACCTCCTGCGGCCGATCGGCCGACCCCCGGGGCGTTGAACGGACCAGACCGCGAATCGTAAACCAACGTAGGTATTGACAAGTCTTCGAAAGCCCTCGTAGGGTCGGCATCGAGGCTCGCAGAGACGCGGGCCGCGTCCAGGGAGCCGGCGCACCGAGGAGCACAGGGCGCATGTCCGCACAGCCGCACCCCGTCGAAGACTCGCCCGCCCTGCCCCGCCACACGCTGCGCCATCCCGGCGGCCGCCGCCTCTACGTCTACGGCGAACTGCGCGGCTCCCTCGACGACCGACCGGCTGCCGCCGCGGAGCCGCCGCAACTCCACATGCGCCTGGACGCCCTCACGGGGACGTGGATCGCGGTCTCCCCGGCCCGCAACACCCGCCCGCAGACCAAGCCGGTGGCCGGCTCGGCCGACGCGCCCGACGGCACGCCGTCGTGTCCGCTGTGCCCGGGCGGCCCGGAGCTGCCCTTCTCCTACGAGGCCGCCGTCTTCGAGAACCGCTTCCCGTCGCTGATGGCGCAGCCGCCGACACCGGCCGCCGGCGAGGACCCCGTCACCGCGCCGACGGCACCGTCGCAGGGCCGCTGCGAGGTGGTGCTCTACACCGAGCAGCACGAGGGATCGCTGGCCACGCTGGAGCCCTCGCAGGTCGCCGAGGTGATCGCCGTCTGGACCGACCGCAGCCGCGACCTCTGGAGCCAGGACGACGTCGCGTTCGTCCTGATCTTCGAGAACCGCGGCGAGGGGGTCGGCGCCACGCTGTCGCACCCGCACGGGCAGATCTACGCGTTCGACCACCTGCCGCCGCAGATCGCCCTGCGCAACGACCGCCACCACGCCCATCGTGCCGAGCACGGCGACTGCCTCGGTTGCCGGATCGTCGCCACCGACGACGCCGCGCACGATCGCCACGTCATGGAGAACGACAGCTTCGCGGTGACGGTCCCGTTCGCCCCACGCTGGCCGTACGAGGTCCACGTTCGCGCCCGGCGCCATGGCGCCCGCCGCCTCGGTGACCTCACCGCCGTGGAGCGGCTCGACCTGGCGGCGGCGCTGCGCGAGCTGGTGCTGCGCTACGACCGGCTCTTCGACCACGACCTGCCCTACATGATGGTCGCCCACGAGGCGCCGCACGACCAGCCGGACTGGCACCTGTCGTTCGAGTTCCTGCCCCCGCATCGGGGCCCCGACAAGCTGAAGATCCGCGCCTCCGTGGAGACCGCCACCGGCCTGTTCATCAACGACACGCTGCCGGAGACCACCGCCGCCGCGCTGCGGGCCACCGACCCGCCCGCCACCGACTGGACGGGCCTGGCCGTGCCCGAGGTACGTCCGCTGGAGGAGGCCCGATGACGATCCCGCGTCCGGAGTACCCGCGCCCGCAGCTGCGCCGCGAGCGCTGGGAGAACCTCAACGGCGTGTGGTCGTTCGCGTTCGACGACAAGGACGCCGGGCTCGCGGAGCGGTGGTACCAGCGGACCGTCGACGACCTGGACGACGGGCCGTTCACGCAGCGGATCACCGTCCCGTTCGCCTTCCAGAGCGAGCAGTCGGGGATCGGGGACACCGGCCGCCACGACGTCGTCTGGTACGCCCGCACCTTCACCGACCCCCGCACCGATGGCGACGAACGCCTGCTGCTGCACTTCGGCGCGGTCGACTACGAGGCCACCGTCTGGGTCGACGGCCAGCGCGTCGCCGACCACGTCGGCGGGCACACGCCATTCACCGCCGACGTCACCGACGCGCTCGGGGCGGCCGATCAGCACGTCGTCGTCGTGCGCGCCTTCGACCCGCTCGACGACCTCACCATCCCGCGCGGCAAGCAGTTCTGGCAGCCGAAGAGCGAGAACATCTTCTACACGCCGACGACCGGCATCTGGCAGACGGTCTGGCTCGAGCCGGTCCCGATTGCGCGCCTGCACGCCTGGGAGCTGACCCCCAACCTGCCCAGCGCCGAGGTGGAGATCACGCTGCACCTCGACCCCACGGCGGTGGGTGCCACGGCGCGCGTCGTCGTCCGTCACGACGACGTGACGCTGGTCGACGACCGGGTGCGGGTCACCGAACCGACCCTCACCCGCCGCTTCTCCGTCGCACCGCCACGCGGCCGCCACACCGGCGCGGTCGCCGACTGGCAGAACGTCGCGACCTGGTCGCCCGAGCACCCGCGGCTGCACGACCTCGAGGTGAGCCTGGAGCACGAGGACGGCCGGATCGGCGACCGCGTCGCCGGCTACTTCGGGATGCGCTCGATCGAGACCCGCGACGGGCGGGTGCTGCTCAACGGGCGGCCCTACTACCAGCGGCTCGTGCTCGACCAGGGCTATTTTCCGGGCGGCCTGCTCACCGCCCCCAGTGACGACGACCTGCGTCGCGACATCGAACTGGCCAAGGAACTCGGCTTCAACGGCGCCCGCAAGCACCAGAAGGTCGAGGACCCGCGTTGGCTGTACTGGGCCGACCGTCTGGGCTTCCTCGTGTGGGACGAGATGCCCAGCGCCTACGCGTTCTCCGCCGCCATGGCCCAGCGGGTCGCGGACGAGTGGCAGCAGGTGATCGCCCGCGACCGCAACCACCCGTGCGTGGTGACCTGGGTGCCCGTCAACGAGAGCTGGGGGGTGCCCCGGCTGGCGTCGGACCCGCGCCACCGCGACCTGGTCCAGGCGCTGTACCACCTCACGCGCTCGCTGGACCCGACCCGCCCGGTGGTGTCCAACGACGGCTGGGAGCAGGCCGCCACGGATCTGCTCACGATCCACGACTACGGCGACGCGGACACGGTCCGCGGCCACTACGAGGACCTCGCGTCGACGCTGCGGGCCCAACCGGCCGGCCGGCCGCTCTACACCGTTGGGCATGCCCACCGCGGTGAACCGGTCCTCGTCACCGAATTCGGGGGAATCGCACTGGTGGGTGCGGGCGACACGTGGGGTTACCACACGGTCGACAGCACCGACGCCCTGCTCGAGCGCTACCGCGAGCTGATCGCGGCGGTCACCGCCTCCGAGGTGGTGCAGGGCTTCTGTTACACGCAGCTGACCGACGTCGAGCAGGAGGCCAACGGCCTGCTGACCTTCGACCGCCGCCCGAAGGTGGACCCGGCGTCGGCCCGTGCGGCAACGACCACGTGATGACGACGTGAGCACCAGCAGCCAAGGGAGAGCACGCTCATGAACCATCTGCGCAGCACCATGCCGCTCCTGTCGCGGCGCGGCTTCATCCGCGTCGGCCTCGGAGCCGGCGCGGCCGCCGCCCTGTCCGCCTGCGGGCGCGGCAACGGCGGCGCCGGCGAGGAGGCCGCCGAGATCGACGTGTCACGCGAGTACGACGGGCCGGCCGTCACACTGGCGTTCTGGAACGGCTTCACCGGCGCCGACGGGCCGTTCCTGCGTGACCTGGTCGACCAGTACAACCAGGAGCACGACAACGTCACGGTGGAGATGAACACGCTGCAGTGGGAGGACTTCTACAGCAGCGTGCCGCCGGCGGTCAGCCGCGGTGAGGGTCCCGACATCGCCGTCATGCACCTCGACCAGCTCGGCACCAACGCCGCCCGCGGCGTGATCCTGCCGCTCGACAACGTCACCGAAGCTCTCGAACTCGAGGAGTCGGACTTCGACCCGGCGGTGTGGCAGGCGGGCATCTACCAGGACCGTCGCTACGGCGTGCCGCTGGACATCCACCCGCTGGGCTTCTACTACAACAAGCGGGTCATGGAGCAGGCCGGCCTCGACCCGGAGTCGCCGCCGACCGATCGCGACAGCCTCATGGACGCGCTGGACGCGATGCGCAGCAACGACATCCAGGGCCACTGGGTGTCACCGTTCATGTTCACCGGCGGTCTGACCTTCCAGTCGCTCGCCTACCAGTTCGGTGGCCAGCTCTACAACGAGGACGCCAGCGAGGCGACCTTCGACGCACCAGAGAACGTCGAGGCGCTCGAGTGGTACCTCAGCCTCATCGAGGAGGGCCACAGCCCGTCGGACGTCGGTCAGGACGCCGAACACGTGGCGTTCACCAACGACAACAACGCCTTCATCTGGAACGGCATCTGGATGATCCAGGGCTACGGCGAGGACCCGGACCTGGAGTGGGGCGTCGCCGAGGTGCCCCAGATCGGCAGCGAGCCGGCCGTGTGGGGGTCCAGCCACAACTTCGTGCTCATGAACAAGCAGGGCCAGGACGAGAACAAGATCCGCGCCGCCTCGGCGTTCATGAACTGGATCTCGGGGCACTCCCTGCAGTGGGCCGAGGCCGGCCAGATCCCGGCGCGGGCCAGCGTCCGCGAGAGCAGCGAGTTCGAGCAGCTCGAGTTCCAGCCCACCTTCGCCCAGCAGCTCGACTACGTCCGCTTCGCACCGCCGGTCCCCGGCGTCGGCGACGCGCAGGGCGAGCTGGAGACGGCGGTCGGTGAGGCGGTCCTCGGCCAGAAGAGCGCGGAACAGGCACTTGCCGACGGCGTGGCGCGGGCGAACGAGCTGCTGGAGTCCGCCCAGCGGGAAGCGTGAGCCGGCCATGACCGCGACGACGTCCGACACCACCAGCGGACCGTCGACCGGTGCCTCGGGTGCCGCGCCCACCGGGCGCGGCACCCACGGGGCCTGGTGGGCGCCATACGTCTTCCTCGCGCCCTACCTGGTGCTCTTCCTCGTCTTCGTCGCCGCCCCGGCGATCTACGGACTGTGGATCAGCCTGCACCAGTGGGAGTTCTTCGGCGCCCCGATCTTCCTCGGGCTGGAGAACTACGCGCGGCTGTTCGAGGCCGGCTCCCAGCGGGGGGCCGCCTTCTGGATGAGCATGCGCGCCACCGGGATCTTCGTCGTCCTGAGCGTGCCGCTGCTGCTGGTCCTGCCCCTCCTGGTGGCGCTGGTCCTCAACCTGCGGCTGCGCGGCCGGACGTTCTTCCGCGCGGTCTACTTCACCCCCTACGTGCTGGGCGTGGCCGTTGTCGGGCTGCTGTGGCGGTTCCTCGGCGACCCCAACATCGGGGCCATCAACTTCCTGCTCGGGCGTCTCGGGCTGTCGAGCAACATCCCGTGGACGACCGCACTGCCGTGGGGCTGGATCCTGCTGGTCGTGCTGACGGTGTGGTGGACCCTCGGGTTCAACACCGTGATCTACCTGGCCGGCCTGCAGGAGATCCCGCGCGACCAGTACGAGGCGGCGTCGGTGGACGGCGCCAACGCCTGGAATCGGTTCTGGCACATCACCCTGCCGGGCCTGCGGCGGGTGCTGGTGTTCGTCGTGACCGTCACCGTGCTCGCGTCGGCGAACATGTTCGGGCAGGCCTTCCTGGTGACCCAGGGCGCGCCCGGCAACCGCACGCGCACGGCCGTGATGCTGATCGCCGAGGAGGGCCTGGGCCAGTTCCGGCTCGGCAGCGCCGCGGCGATGAGCTACATCCTCGCGCTGTTCCTGATGGCGACCAGCCTCGTGATGTGGTGGTTCTTCCGCCGCTGGGAGGACGACGCATGACCGCGCTCGACCACCGACCCGACGACACCACCGCCGAGGAGACCCCCGACAGCGGCGTGCAGACCCGCCGTCCCTGGGCCAAGCCGCTCGGTTACACGGTGCTGGTCGTCCTCAGCCTGATCTACATCGCGCCGCTGCTGTGGATGCTGTCGACCTCGCTGAAGACCAACCCCGAGGCGACACGCTGGCCGCTGCAGTTCCTGCCGTCCGACGTGACCACGGCCGCCTACGAGCTGCTGTTCCGTCCGGGCACCGACACGCCGGTGCTGCGCTGGTTCATGAACAGCATGCTGGCCGCGACCGCCCACGCGGTGCTGGTCGTCGCCACGGCGGCGCCGGCGGCCTATGCCCTGGCCCGCATGGATTTCCGCGGCAAGAAGCTGATGTTCGGCGTGATCCTGTCCACGCTGTTCATCCCGCCGATCATCTTCCTGGTGCCCAACTACCTCATCGTCGACACCTTCGGCTGGCTCGACAGCTTGTGGTCGGTGATCGTCCCGCAGGCCGCCGGCGCGTTGGGGGTGTTCCTGCTGCGGCAGTTCTTCCTCGGCCTGCCCGACGAACTGGAGGAGGCCGCGCTGATCGACGGCGCGAACCAGTTCCAGATCTTCCTGCGGGTCGTGCTGCCGTTGTCCAAGCCGGCCCTCGCCACGCTGCTGGTGATCGCGTTCCTGACCAACTGGAACGATTTCCTGTGGCCGGTCTACGTGCTGTTCAACCCGGAGAGCCTGACCCTGCCGCCCGGCCTGGCCCGGCTGCAGGGCGCCTACACCGTCAACTATCCCGTGATCATGGCCGGCGGCGTCATCGCCTCCGTGCCGGTGATCGCCCTGTTCGTGTTCGCGCAGCGCTACGTGATCGAGGGTGTCGCCCGCTCGGGCCTGAAGGGATGAGCGTGCGACGTGCCCGGGCCCTGGTGTCGTTCGCCGTGGCCGGCCTGCTGGCGGCCGGCTGCGGCGCCTCGGGACCGCAGTTCTGGCGCCCCGCGCCCGAGGCGACATTCGCCAACCCGGTCTTCGAGCCGATCCTGGCCGACCCGGGCGTGGTGCGGGCCGAGGACGGCGCCTGGTACGCGTTCGGGACCGAGGACGACTGGGGCGACGGCGCCGGCAGTCGCCCCGTGCCGGTCCTGCGCTCCGAGGACCTGGTCACCTGGGAACACCTCGGCGAGGCCTTCGAACGCCGGCCACGCTGGAAGGACGGCTACCTGTGGGCCCCCGAGGTCATCGAGCACGACGGGCGCTACCTGCTGTACTACGCCGTGTCGGTCTGGGGTGACCCGAACCCCGGCATCGGCCTGGCCACCTCGGACACCCCCGAGGGCCCCTACGAGGACCTCGGCCCGCTGTTCTTCAGCGACGAGATCGGTGTGGCCAACTCCATCGACCCGTCGATCGTGACCACCGACGCCGGCCTGCACCTGGTGTGGGGCTCGTTCCACGGCATCTACGTCGTGGACCTGTCCGACGACGGCCTCGAGGTGGTCTCCGAGCCCGTACGCATCGCCGGGGACGCCTGGGAGGCGGTCAAGATCGAGCCGCGCGAGGACGGCTACTGGTTCTTCGGTTCGCTCGGGTCGTGCTGCGAGGGCCTGCAGAGCACCTACCGCATGGCCGTCGGCCGCGCCGACACGCTGACCGGGCCGTACCTCGACCGGGACGGCAACGACCTCGAGCAGTCCGAGGGCACGCTGCTGCTCGAAGGCGGCGAGGAGTTCGTCGGGCCCGGCCACCACGACCTGGTCGTCGACGACGACGGCCAGGAGTGGCTGCTCTACCACGCCTTCGAGCAGGACCGCCCGACTGCGCCCAGCGGCGCCCCACGTCGCGTGCTGATGCTGGACGCGCTCGAGTGGGACGACGACGGCTGGCCGCGCGTGCGCGGTGGCATGACGCCGCAGGCCGACGAACAGCCGGCGCCGGCCGTGGCCACGGACGAGTGACGCCGTGGCCGCCGCCGGAGCCGTCTCGTCACCGGTGTCAGCGGACGACCCTCACGTTGAGCACCGCCGTCCCCAGCGCGCCCCACAGCCGCAGCCACAGCACGAGGTACAGCTCCGGGCCCCTGGCCGTGCTGATGTCGCCGAGGTCGACCACGTCACGGTGACCGAGCTCGGTCAGCAGCCGGGTCACCTCGGCCTTCGCATCGGCGTCGTCGCCGGACACGAACACCGTGTGGTCACCGTCGGCGAGCCGGCCGGGGTCGACCATGAGCGCCGCCGTGAGCGTGTTGAGCGTCTTCACCACGCGGGCGTCGGGGAAGGCGCGCTGGATGCGCTCGGCCAGCGACTCGTGGCTGTCGACCAGCAGCGACGGCGGCATCCCTCGCGACGGGTCGAGCGCATTGGCGACGTCGATGAGGATCTTGCCGCCCAGGTGCTCGGCGCCGGCCAGTGCCAGTGCGTCGAGGGACGACCCCCCGGCGGTGGCGTTGACGACGATCTCCGCGGACGCCGCCGCGTCGGCGAACGTCGCCAGCCGGACGCCGGGATGCTCGGCCAGCCAGGCCGAGAACGCCTCGGCCCGGTCGCTGCGGGCCAGCTGCGAGGCGGGGTTGCGGGTCCCGACCGTCACCTCGTGGCCGAGTTCCGCCCACCGTGCCGCCAGCGTGCGGCCGACCATGCCCGTGCCCAGCACTCCGAGTCGCACCACTCCGCCTTCCTGCTGGCCGCCGGCAACGGCGTCGGCGGCTGGGCACCGAGCTTGCCCGGGGGCGGAGGGACCGGCAGGGACACGTCTCCCGGGGCGTCAGCCGTCCAGGCGGCGGACCCCGTCGGCGATCCGGCAGCGGTGGATTTGCAGCGGGTGCTGCGGGAACGCCGTCCCGTACCCGTCGCGGATCGTCTTCTCGACGGCGTCGACACGGTCGTGGTGCACGAGGGCGATGATCGCGCCGCCGAAGCCGCCACCGGTCATGCGGGCCGCGGTGGCGCCGCCGTCCCTGGCCAGCTCCACCAGCCGGTCGAGCTCGGGGATCGTGACCTGGTAGTCGTCGCGCAGGCTGGCGTGGCCGGCGGCGAACAGTACGGCCAGGTCGTCCAGCCGCCCCTCGCGCAGCGCCGCCTCGGTCTGCCGCACGCGTTCGTTCTCGGTCACCACGTGGCGCAGCCGCCGGGCGGGCACCTCGGGCAGGTCCGCCAGCAGTTCGTCGAGCTCCTCGACGCCGACCGTGCTGGGATTGCGTCCGTCGAGGACCGGCAGGGCGGCCGCCAGCTCCTCGGACCGCGCGGCGTAGCCGGAGGTCTCCAGTTGGCGGCGCACGCCCGAGTCGGCCACCAGCAGCACGTGGTCGGTCGGGAGGGGGACGTGGCGGTACTCGAGCGTGCCGCAGTCGAGCAGGACGGCGTGGTCGGCGCGGCCCAGGATCGAAGCCGCCTGGTCCATGATCCCCGACGGCACGCCGACGGCGCGGCGCTCCGCCCGTCGGCACAGCGCCGCCAGCTCCAGCGGCGGGCAGTCGAACTCGGCGGCGTCGGCGAGCGCCGTCGCCAGCACCACCTCGAGGGCCGCCGACGAGGACAGGCCTGCGCCCTGCGGCAGGTCGCTGTGCAACTCGCCGTGCATCCCGACCGGCGCGCAGCCGGCCTCGGCCAACTCCGCGGCGACGGCGGCGACGAACCGGCCCCAGCCCTCGGTCGGGGTCTCGCTGCCGTCGGCCGCCACGTCGACCTCGCCGTCCGCGTCGGCGGAGCGCAGCACGATCCGGTCGCCGCCCAGGTCCGCCTCGAGGGTGACGCCGCGGTCGATCGCGACCGGCAGGACCAGACCGTCGGTGTGGTCGGTGTGCTCGCCGATGAGGTTGGCGCGGCCGGGGGCGAGGAAGCGGGTCACGGCGACCACCTTCGAGGGGTGCGATGTCCGTAAGGTGTTCGAAGCCTAGAGCAAGACAACGAAAGGTCTCACCGTGCTCGTGCTGGTCACCGGCGGCGCCGGTTTCATCGGCGCGACGACCGCAGCCGCGCTCCTCGAGGCCGGCCACGACGTCGTCGTGCTGGACGACCTCTCCACCGGACACGCCGACGCCGTGCCCGACGGTGCGGAACTGGTGGTCGGGGACCTACGGGACCCCGCGACCGTGGCGGGCATCGTCGGCGCCCGGCCCGTCGACGCCTGCCTGCACTTCGCGGCCCTGATCGAGGCCGGCGAGTCGATGCGGGCACCGGAGCGGTTCTTCACGGTCAACACCGGCGGCAGCGCCACGCTGTTGCAGGTGCTGCTCGAGCACGGCGTGTCACGCTTCGTGCTGTCCTCCACGGCCGCGGTCTACGGCCAACCAGACCGCGTGCCGATCGACGAGGACGACACGCTCGCGCCGACCAACGCCTACGGCGAGTCCAAGCTGCTCGTCGAACGCATGCTGGCCTGGCACCACCGCATCCACGGACTGCGGACGGCCAGCCTGCGTTACTTCAACGCCGCCGGTGCGACCCCCGGCCGCCCGGAGCGGCACGACCCGGAGAGCCACCTGATCCCCATCGTGCTGCAGGTCGCGGCCGGGCGACGTGACCACGTCGCCATCTTCGGCACCGACTACCCGACGCCGGACGGCACCGCCGTGCGCGACTACGTGCACGTCGCCGACCTGGCCGACGCGCACGTGCGCGCCCTGGAGGCGCTCGACGACCACGGTCACCTGATCTGCAACCTCGGCAATGGGCGCGGTTTCAGCGTCCGGGAGGTCGTCGAGGCGGCACGCGAGGTCACCGGACATCCGATTCCCGCCGAGGAAGCCCCGCGCCGACCAGGAGATCCGGCCGAACTGGTGGCATCATCCCGCCGCGCCAACGAGCTGTTGGGGTGGCAGCCGCGGCACACCGACCTCCACGACCTGGTGGCCGACGCCTGGCGCGAAGCCGGCGCGCTGGCCTGACCGGACCGGGATACGCGCCCGGGGAGCACGCCATGACCGATGCAACGCCCGTACCGGCCCGGATCCGTCGCGACCGCATGCTCTCGCTGGTCCGGGACCGGGAGTTCATACGCGTCGCCGACCTTGCGGAGCGCTTCGACGTCTCGGAGGTGACCGTGCGCACCGACCTCGACGCGCTGGCCTCCCGCGGGCTGTTGCGCCGCGTGCGCGGCGGCGCCGTGCCCGGGGCCTCACCGGTGGTCGAGCGTCGGTTCGAGGAGTCGCGGATCACGGCCGCGGCGGAGAAGACGGCCATCGGCCACGCCGCCGCGGCGATGATCGCGTCCGGCGACACGGTCATCCTCGACGTCGGTACCACCACGACCGCCGTCGCCCAGGCCCTCGCGGCCCGCGAGGACCTCACCGACGTCACGGTCTTCACGAGTTCGCTCACGATCGCGATGGCCCTCGAGGTCGCCACGCCGCGGTTCACGGTCGTCGTGACCGGCGGGACGCTGCGTCCGGCGCAGCATTCGCTGGTGGAGCCGCTGGCCGGCCTCGTACTGGCCAAGATCCATGCCGGCGTGGCCTTCCTCGGCTGCAACGGCGTGGACGTCAGCGCCGGCGTCACCAACGTCAACCTGCCCGAGACGCAGGTCAAGCGCATGATCCTCGCCGCAGCCCAGCGCCGGGTCGTCTGCGCCGACCACACCAAGCTGGGCGCCGTCGCACTCGCCCACGTCTGCGATCTCGACGAGGTCGACCTGCTGCTGACCGACGGCAACGCCGACCCCGACCTGGTGGGGGACCTGCGCGAGACGGGGCTGGCGATCGAGCTCGCGGCGGTGAAGCGCAGCCCGACGTGAGCGCCACCGGCTAGCGCGGCTCGGGTGGCAGGTCGTGCGTCTCCGAGCGGGCCGAGGTCTCACCCGGCGAGTCGGGCATCGGCTCGCCCGTCCTGGGCGGGGCGCCGTTCGGCCCCCCGTTCACCGGGCTGCTGCCGGGTCCGGTCGTAGTGGTACCGGTCGCGGCGGGGCCGTTCGAGCCGGGGCCGTTCGAGCCGGGGCCGGTCGAGACGGGGCCGGTCGGAGCAGAGCCGGTCGAGGCGGGGCCGTCCGCGGGCGCTTCCTCGCTGACCAGCTGCTGGAAGGGCGTGGGCGGGGTGTCGGTGGAACCGGACTCGCCCTGGCTGACCAGGGTCTCGAACAGGTCGCGTGAGGCCAGCAGCGCCCCCCGCAGCTGTTCGGTCGACTGGTCGTCGTCACCCTCCGCCCGCGCCGAGCGGTAGCGCTCCACCGCCGCGGGGTGGTCGACGCTGAGGTCCGCCAGGCGCTGCTCGCGCGCGGCGTCCGGGTAGCCCCGCGCCTCCGCCACCTCGTCGAGCAACTCGTCGGCCTTGCGCAGGGCAGCGTTCGGAGCGTCGACGAAGCTGGCCTGCACCTCCTCCCAGCGGGTGCGGAGGGCAGTGCGCTGCTCGGCGGGCACGGGACGAATCGTGAAGCTCTGACGGCGCCGTTCGCGCGCGAGCAGGTCCTCCTCGGCGGCGCGGCGGTTGCGGGCCGCGCCGAGGGTGCGGTCGTACTCCGCGCCGAAGCGCTCCTTCAGCCGACGCCGGGTCTCTTCCCGTTCCTGCCGCTTCTTCCGGGTGATCAGCCACGCGATGGTCAGCACGACCAGTACGACGACCACGGCCACGATGATCCACTCGAGCAGGCCGAGAGCACCCAGATCCATGATCTTCTCCACGTCGGGGACGCGTCATCGTGCTGTGGGCGCGCCCGCCACGACCCGTACGAGTGGTAGGGGGAAGAGGTCCTGACCCCCCTCCCGCCGGCCCCGGCCACCACCGAAGGGGCCGTGCGCGGCCGCCGTCCGGCCTGCGTCAGCTCGTGGCCGCGTCGTCGGTCGGCTCGATCTTGCGGAACAGCGGGCTCGGGGTGCCAAGGGTCGTGCCGGCCGCGACCTCGCGGCGGGTCCAGCCGGTGCCGTCGAGGTCCGGGTCGTGACCGAGCCAGCCGCTGACCGTCGCCGCGGCGAACGGCGTGTAGGGCGCGAAGGCGAGGTTGCAGCCACTGATGGCCTGCAGCGCGGTCCACAGCGTCGTCGCCGTACGTTCGCGGTCGGTCTTCGCGGTCTTCCACGGCTCGGTCGCGTTGAGGTAGGCGTTGACCTCCTGGGTCGCCGCCAGCGCCTCCTTCAGGGCCCGGCGCAGCTCGACCTGCTCGAGCAGTTCGGCCTCCGCCGCCAGGTGGCGGTCGACGGTGGCGAGGATCTGCCGGTCGCGCTCGTCGAGCTCGCCGGGCTCCGGCACCACGCCGTCGAAGTTCTTCCGGGTCATCGCCAGCACGCGGTTGACGAGGTTGCCCCAGGCCGCGACCAGCTCGCCGTTGATGCGCCGGACGAGCTCCTCCTCGGCGAGGTCCGTGTCGTTGTACTCCGGCAGGATCGTCGCCAGGGCGTAGCGCAACTCGTCGGGCTGGTAGTCGTCGAGGTAGTCGAGCAGCGACTTGCCGACCCCCCGGGACTTCGATGCTTTCGCGCCGCGGAAGGTGACGTACTGGTTGGCCGGCACGTTGGTCGGCAGGTTCAGCGGCGGCTCGCCGTCGGTCGACGCACCCAGCAGGTAGGTCGGCCAGAACACGGCGTGGAACGGGATGTTGTCCTTGCCGATGAAGTAGTAGCTCTCCGCCGCGGGGTCCAGCCACCAGGCCTTCCAGGCGTCGGGGTCGCCCGAGCGCTGGGCCCACTCCTTCGACGCCGACAGGTAGCCGATGACGGCCTCGAACCAGACGTAGATGCGCTTCTCCGAGGCCGGCGTGGAGATGTCGAGCTCCGGCGGCAGCGGCACACCCCAGGCGAGGTCGCGGGTGATGGCCCGGTCGATCAGCCCCTCGCGCACGAACCCGAGCGCCCAGTTGATGACGTGTCCCCGCCACCCCTGCCGGCTTTCCAGCCACGTGAGCAGTTCCTCCTGCAGCTTGGGCAGCAGGATGAAGTAGTGCTCGGTCTCGCGCGGGACCGGCGTGGCGCCGGTGAACTTGCTGCGCGGCTCGATCAGGTCGATCGGATCGAGCGTCTTGCCGCAGTTCTCGCACTGGTCACCGCGCGCCTCGGTGTAGCCGCAGTGCGGGCAGGTGCCCTCCACGTAGCGGTCGGGCAGGAACCGTTGCGCCTCCGGGTCGTAGAACTGCTCGGTCGTCTTCGTGTCGATGTAGCCGTTGGCGTGCAGCGCCCGGAACAGCTCCCAGGTCACCTCACGATGGTTGTCCGTCATCGTGGTGGTGAACAGGTCGAACGAGATCCCCAGCCGCTCCCACTGCTCGTGGAACTTCGGGTTGTAGCGGTTGACGATCTCCGCCGGCTCGACGCCCTCCTGGTCCGCCTTCACCGTGATGGGTGTGCCGTGCGCGTCCGTGCCGGAGACCATCAGCACACGGTTGCCGCCGATGCGGTGGAAGCGAGCGAAGATGTCCGCCGGCAGGTAGCACCCGGCGATGTGACCGAGGTGCGACAGTCCGTTCGCGTACGGCCAGGCGACGGCGACCAGGACATGGCGTGCGGGGGCGGTGTCGGATGCGCTCATGCACCCGAGCCTATCCCCCGACCGCCGGACGCCCCGGCGGGGTCAGGATTCGTCGGGGAGCACCACGGCACCGTCGTCGCGCAGCCCGAAGCCGGGATTGTGGGCGAACTCCCACAGATGCCCCTCGGGATCGGCGAGGTAGCCGGAGTACCCGCCCCAGTCCGCTCGCGTCGGGGCCTTGACGATGCGGGCGCCGGCGGCTTCGGCGCGCCGGAAGGCGTCGTCGACGGCCTCCTCGGTCTCGAGGTTGCAGGCGAGCGCGATCGGGCCTGGCGGTTCGGCGAGTGCGTCGTCGGCCAGGGCGGCGTCCGCTGCGAAGTCGTCGCGGACGAACAGGGCAAGCACCAGCGCGCCGCCGCGGAGGAACGTGACGGTCCCCTCCACCGAGGCCGACGAGCGGTGCCAGCCCATGGCGAGGTAGAACGCCTCGGCGCGGGGCAGGTCACGCACCCCTAGGGTCACGAGGCTGACGTGGGACATGACGGCTCCTGCTCGTGTGCCGGTAGGCGGCGCGGCCGTCGCCGTACCGCCGGAGGTGCAGGTGTCGGGACCCCGGACGCACGGTAGCCGTGGCAGGCTCGCGGCTGCTGCCGACCGAGGGGCCGTCGTGGACGCGGTGGGACTGCTCGCCGACCTGATCCGCACGCCGTCGGTGAACCCCGACGCCGACGGGGAGGGCGCGGTGGCCGAGCGGCTGCGCGCCGAGCTCGACGCCGCCGGGGTCCTCACCGACATCCAGGTCAGTCCGGGCGGGCGGCCGTCGCTGATCGCCCGCCTCGAAGGGCCGACGGACCGTCCTCCGCTCGTGCTGCTGAGCCACACCGACGTGGTGCCGGTCGAGGCGTCCGCCTGGTCTCGTGACCCCTTCGGTGGCGAAGTCGTCGACGGGGCGCTGTGGGGCCGCGGCGCCCTCGACATGAAGGGCGTCGCGGTCATGCACGCGCACGCCGTCGCCGCACTGGCCGCCAGACCCGGCGAGCGCTCCCGCGAGGTGGTCCTGGTCGCGGTCGCCGACGAAGAGGCCGGCGGCGAGGAGGGCGCGGGCTGGCTCGTCCGCGAACGGCCCGAGCTGGTCGGGCTCCGCGACGGGCAGCCGCCGCCGGAGGTGCTGGGCGAGGGTGCGTACGGGCTGTCGGGGCTCCTCGCGCGGCCGGTGATGCCGATCGTGCTGGGCGAGAAGACGCCGCTGCAGGTGCGCGCCCGCGCCGTGGCGACCCCCGGTCACGGCGCCTTGCCGCCCGACCGGCAGGCGATCCGGAACCTCGCCCGATTCGTGCAGGCCGTCAGTGGCCCGCGCAACCCCCGGCTGCATCCGGTGATGCGCGAGCAGTTCACGGTGCTGGCGGAGACGGCGGGTGGCCCGCAGGGTCGGCTGTTCCAGCTGCTCGCCGGGCCGCTGGGACCTCGGCTGATCCGTCCGCTGGCGCCCGTACTGCGCGCCCGCGCCGGCGCCATCGGCCACGTCGTCGCCGACACGGTCACGCCGACGATGCTGCAGGCCGGCTACGCGGGCAACGTCGTGCCCGGCGAGGCGTCGGCGCAGTTCGACTGCCGGCTGCTGCCGGACGCCGACCCCGACCGCGTGCTGTTCGAGCTGCGTGTGGCCGGACGGCGCCTCGGCATCGAGGTGGATGAGGTTCAGCGGCTCGCTGGCGGCACCAGCGATCGAACGCCGCTCTTCGACGCCGTCGCCCACGTCTCCGCACGGCTGCCGACGTCGCCGGTGCCCGTGCCCTCGCTGACGCCGGGAGCCACCGACCTGCGCTTCTTCCGGGCCGCTGGCGCGACCGGGATCGGGTGGGTGCCGCTGGTCCTGGACCCGGAGCTGCTGGCCACCTTCCACGGCCACGACGAGCGCGTTCCGCTGGAGCAGTTCTCGGCCGCCGTCGAGGCCGTGACCGAGGTGGTGCGGCTCGCCGCCACCGCCTGACCGCCACGCGGTTCGCACCGTCGGCGCAGCGGCGCACGGTCGGCGCAGCGACGCAAAGTCGGCGCAGCGACGCAAAGTCGGCGCAGCGACGCAAAGTCGGCGCAGCGACGCAAAGTCGGCGCAGCGGCACACGGTCGGCGCAGCGACGCACGGTCGGCGCAGCGGCACACGGTCGGCCCTACGTCGCATCGGTGCGTCATCGGCTCGACCGTGCGTCACCACCTCGACATCGAGGTGCCGCGGTCGCCGGTCTGCCGCGGGCCCAGAGGAGACGTCGGCTCGGTGTCGAACGGTCGGCGCAGCGGCGCACGGCCGGCGCACGGTCGGCGCAGCGGCGCACGGCCGGCGCACGGTCGGCGCAGCGGCGCACGGTCGGCCCTACGTCGCATCGGTGCGTCATCGGCTCGACCGTGCGTCACCACCTCGACATCGAGGTGCCGCGGTCGCCGGCCGGCGTCGCCCTCGGGGCGGGTCGCCGGTCGGCGTCGGATGGCTCCGCGTGGCTCGGTCGTCGTCTTGGTCGTGCGGTGCTGCAGGCTGTGGAACGCTGACCGCCGAATCCACAAGGAACTGCAGATCCAGCCGCTGAATCGCCAACCCGCCACATACCATACGCACCATGCCCACACCCCCCGCCGCCCCGCCCAGCACCGTCAGCGCGGTGCCCGCGACCACGTCTCGCGCGGGGTATCGAGGAGTCCGGCCGCACCACAGCGTCGCCCGCGAACACGCCCCGGACTACACGACCGACGCCGCTCCGGTGCCCGGCCACACCGATCGTGGCGGCGGCGACCTGCGGGTGGCGATCCGGCACGCGGCCGCCGCGATGGAGCGGGTCCGGGTGTTGGCGGCCGACCGGGCCGTGACTGGTAACGGGGAGCTGGCCGGGCTGCTGGAACTGCTCGCCACCGCTGACACCTGCCAGGCCGCAGTGGTGGAGCTGGTCGACCGCATCGAAGACGGCTCGCTGGCCGAACGCCGGGCCGGTCTGCCGTTGGAAGGGCTGCTGGCGTTGCAGTCCAAGACCACGTTCGGGGACCGGCGCTTCCTACACACCGTCCGGGACGTGCTCGCCTGTATGCCCAACGTCAAGGCCGCATTCCACGCCGGTGCGCTCGGCTGGGGGCAGATCCGCGCGATCGTATGCGAAGCCGGCCCGTTGACGGTCGCGCTGCGGGCTGAGTTGGACCAGCGGTTTGCCGATCTCGACGAGCTGGACCGGCTGCAGGCGGACGAGCTGGTCGACCACGTGCGGGTCGCGGCCGGACGGCTGCGGGAAGACTTGGAGCAGGCCCGCAGCGTCCGGCGGGTGGAGCGGCGCTATCTGCACGTCCAACCCGACCTCGAAGGTGGGGTGCGTGGCAGTTTCGCGTTCCCGGCCGCCGACGGGGCGTTGATCCGGGAGGCGCTCGAGGCCGCCGCCGGACCGCCGACCGGTGATCGGGACGTGACCCGCGACGCCCTCGACCCCATGCCGGACGACGCGACCGACGCCGCGAGCCGAAGCGAGGGCACCGACGGCAGCTGCGCCGGCAGGCCGGGCGAAGCCCCCGCCGGTGGCACTGCAGAGACGGAAGCCGATCACCACGCCTCCGCCAGCGGCCGCGCCGACGCGACCAACGGTGACGGCGACGTGTCGGATCCGCTGGGCGAGGGGTTCGATCGGCCGCGGGGCCGGCAGTTGGCGGATGCGTTCGTCAAGCTGGCCGAAGTGTTCCTGTCCGGCCACCGGGCCGACGGCACCATGGTGCGTGCCCGCCCCACGATGACGGTGATCACCGACATCCACGCCCTGGTCGGCGACTCCGAGCAGGCCCGTCGGGCGCGACTGTTGTGGCGGCTGCCAGGCGCGCCGCCGGCACTCACACCCTTGGCGCTACGACGGCTGGCGGATGACTGCCGGATGCAGTTCGTGCTGACCGACGGGCACGAGGTGCTGGGCATCAGCGCCCCGACCGCGTCGATCCCGGCCCGGCTACGTCAGGCGGTGCTGGCCCGCGATCAGGGCTGCCGGTTCCCGGGCTGCCGGATGCCGGCCGCCTGGACCGACCTGCACCACGTCATCCCACGCGAACACGGCGGCCACACGGTGTTGCACAACCTGGTCGCGGTCTGCCGCCGGCATCACACCGCCGTCACCGAAGGCCGCTGGCAACTCGACATGACCGCCGACGGGACCGTCACCGTCAAACGTGGCCGAAGACGGGCGACCTCCGACCCGCCGCTGCGGCGACAACCGGTCACCGCCTGACCAAACCTGCGGCGACATCCGTCGACCGCCCGACCGAGCCCGAAACGGTAACCGCGGCAACTTTCGATCGCCGGGACGCCCGCACGCCGTGGGTGGCGACGCGATCGCCGCCAGCCGCGCCACCTTCAGCAACTTCCGCCTGCCCGAGAGCCCTCGGGCAGGCGGCATTGCCTTGGCTCGGGACGCCTGGTGGGGCATTGCTACCGCGGGCCAGGCCTGGGCTCCGCACGACTGACCGGGTCTCCCCCGCTCCTCCACCCCGAGGCGGGATCCTCCGGACCCAGCGAGATGGTCGGCGAAGGCGCGCTCAAGTCACTCTCAAGTCCGCCGTGCGACACCTCTTTCGACACCCACGACCAAGAGGTGACCGACATGGACCGCACACCCTACGAGCCCTCGCCCCACCGGATCACCGACGACACCTGGCTGATCCCGCACACCGTCGAAGCCGAGCCTGGCGCCTACCTGCCCGTCAGCAGCCTGCTGATCCGCGGCGAGCAGCCGATCGTCGTCGACACCGGCGCGCCGGTGCACCGCCAGACCTGGTTCGAGCAGATCTTCTCGCTGGTCGACCCCGAGGAGATTCGCTGGATCTTCCTGTCCCACGACGACGGCGACCACAAGGGCAACCTGCACGAGTTGTTGGACCTGGCGCCCAACGCGACCCTGGTCGCCTGCGCCTTCCTCGACGAACGCGAGGCCCTGGAACGGCCGCTCCCCCAGCACCGACAGCGCTGGCTCGAGGACGGCGACACGCTGGATGCCGGCGACCGCCAGCTACGGCTCGTCACGCCGCCGATCTTCGACGGGCCGACCACCCGAGGGCTGTTCGACGAGCGCAGCGGTGTGCTCTGGGCCGTCGACGCCTTCGCGGCGCTGCTCACCGGCGACGGCTACGAGGCCGGCGACGTGACGCCCGAGGTGTACGACGACACCTTCCACGCGTTCAACAGCATGATCTCGCCGTGGCACCAGTGGCTGGACCCGGTGCGCTACGCCCGCCACGTCGACACGATCGCCGGCCTGCGTCCGAGCGTGGTCACCTCCTCGCACGGCCCGGTGCTGCGCGGCGGCGCGATCCCCGACGCCTTCCGTCGCGTGAAGCAGTTGGCCGGACAGCCACGCGTGCAGCCGCCGGGACAGGAGCTGCTCGACGAACTCATCGAGGCCACCGTGCTGGCCGGAGCGGCCGGATGAACCGATCCTGACCGAGCGGGGGCGCCCGACGGGTCGCCTCGCCTCGGCGGCTTCAGCCGCGGCGGTCGACGGCGAGCTCTCCCAACTCCGACCAGTCGTCCTGGTCGACCCCGACGCTGACGATCCGCGGCGTCTCGACGAGGTGGGGCGGAAGGTTTTCCTGCGCCGCCTTGAAGTGGTCCGACTGGACGTGCGCGGCTCCGGCGTCCCCATCCCGGAAGGCCTCGACCAGGACGTACTCGTTCGGGTCGTCGATGCTACGCGACCAGTCGAACCACAGGCACCCGGGTTCCGCCCGGGTGGCCTCGGTGAACTCGCGAGCGATCTCCGGCCACGCGTCGGCGTCCTCGGGCTTCACTCGGAACTTCGCGGTGATGAAGATCATGGTCGGGCTCCCGCCGCTGGTGGAACGTCGTCGGTGTCGGACGCGGCAGCGTAGGAACGGCACGGTGGCTCCCTCCCGCCAGTGCCTCGGCCGTCCGAACGCGCCGCGGCGAGCCGGCCGACGCCGCGAGGCGGCGTCCCACCGGTCACGCGATCATGGGCCCGTCGTCTTCGGTGACCGCCTCCTGCACCAGGACGTCGGCGAGGACGCCGTAGTGGTCCGACACGACCCGGTGGTCGAGGCCGGTCAGGACCACTCGGGCGTCGACCACCTCGAGGTCCTCGCCCACCAGCACGTGGTCGACCCGGCGGCCCAACAACCACGGCTGCCGGGCGAACGGGTTGCCGAACGCGAACGTGGCGGGCGCGTCCTCACCCGTGACGTCGAACACGTCGGTGAGGGCGCTGTCGGGCGGGAACGGCGCCACCAGCGCCCTCAGCGCCCGCGAACGCCGCGTCGCGTTGAGGTCGCCGAGCAGCACCTTCGGGCCCGGGTCCGACGCCAACACGTGACGGATCGTGCGGGCCTGCTCGAGCCGGACCCCGCCGTGGCGCCGCCGCCAGGTCAGGTGCGTGTTGGCGACCAGCAGCGGTCCCGGCGGCAGGTCGACCACCACCCGCTGCAGCTGCCGAGGCATGTCGACGTTCTCGCCGGGCAGGGCCACCGGCTTCAGCGGCTCCATCGGCCAGCGGGTCAGGACGGCGAGCCCCTCCTCGTCGCCGTCACGCCGCCACGACCGCGTGAAACGCACGTGGGTGAACCCGGCCGCCTCGGCCAGCGGGACGCACTGCGGCCGGCCCCGCAACGGCCGGACCTCCTGCAGCGCGACGACGTCGGGGCGGATGACGTCGAGGTACGAGACGAGGTCGGCCATGCGCCGCTCGACGGGACCGTTGGTGCCCCACAGGTTCAGGGTGAGCAGCCGGACGCTGCCGGGCATGCGGTCCCGCGCCGGCGCCATCATCACCCGGATCGTCCGAGCGTCGCGATGGCGTCGCGCAGACGCCGCTGGTCGTCGAGCTCCTGACGTACCGGCGCGAGCAGGTCCCGGTCGACCGCCGCGCGCAGCGCCTGCTCGATGCGGCGCCGGACCGCACCGGCGTGGCGGCGTGCACCGACCCGCGCCGACAGTCGGGAGACCACCCCCAGCAACAGCCGTCCCAGCAGGCCGCCCAGCAGCAGGGCGGTGGGCCAAGGGACCTCGCCGACCGCGTATGGCAGCGGCGGTTCCGGCAGGCGCAGCCAGTCGATGACCGCCAGGGCGATCAGCCAGAACAGGCCGGCGAGGGCCACCACCTCGGCGACCGTCCGCAGACCGGCCATCGCCGACCACCACCGTCTACGGGTCGGGACGAGTTCCGCGGTCGCGACGGCGTCGGTCAGCGCGGGCGCGGCCTGCGTCGCCGCCCGGCGCACGGCCCGGTCGAGCGCGTCGTGGGTGCGCCCGACCGTCGCGCCGACGTCCAGCGCCCGCAGCAACGCCGTCTCCACGCCTTCGACGGTGCTGGCCCGTGGCGGCGGCTCGGCCGCCGCGGCGGTGGTGCGGCCGATCCAGCCGCCGGTCACGGCCCGCACCGGCGCCCGGACGGCGCGGCCCAACGGCGAGCGCATCCGTCGTGCCGCCTCCCGCCGGTACAGACCGGCGGCCTCGGCCGCGGCTCGGTGCCCGTCGACCGCGACCAACACCTCGTCGAGCAGGTCGTCGACCTGCGGGTCGGCCTGCGGCGCCGCATCCAGCCGTGCCGCCGCCCGCCGGCCCAGCACGTGCGCGTCGGCCACCAGCCGCGCGGTCGCCGCGGTGCGGCGCGCCGCGATGTCGTGCAGGGCGTCGCGCAGCGCGTCCACCCCGTCGCCCGTCCGTGCCGAGGTGGTGAGCACGCGCGCCTCGGGGTGCCCGCCGGCGGCCAACCGCTCGCGCAGGTCGGCCCGGCACACCTCGACGTCCTCCGGCCGCAGTTCGTCGACGCGGTTGAGCACGACCAGCAGCACGTCCGCGTGGGCGGTCAACGACGCCAGGGGGCCGCCGTGCGCGTCGTCGCGTGCGTACTTGACCGGGTCGACCACCCACGCGACCACGTCGACGCGCCCGGCCAGCCGCGCCGCGGTGCGGCGATGGTCCTCGACGACCGAATCGTGGTCGGGCAGGTCGAGCAGCACCAGCCCGTCCGGCAGGTCGTCGCCCACCTCGGCGCGGGCCGGGACCTCGAGCCAGTCCAGCAACGCGATGGTCTCCGGCGTGTGGGTCCGCACCGCGGCGAGCGTGGTGGCGGTGGTGGGCCGGCGCACCCCCTCGGCCGTGACGGTGTGCCCTAACAGCGCGTTCACCAGGGCGGACTTGCCGACCCCGGTGCCGCCCGCCAGCGCCGCCACGGTCAGGCCCTCGCCCCGGGCCAGACGCTCGTCCAGTCGGCGCCGCAGGGCGACGGCATCGGTGACCGTCGGCTCGTCGACGCGGCCCGGCCCGAGTGCGACGACCGTGTCGAGGGCGTCGGCCACCTCACCCGGCCCGCTGCCGGCGGGGCGCCGGCGACCACGCGTGCGGCGGGGGCCGGTCACGTCCGTCGTCCGGCGACGGCCCGGACGGCGGCCGCGGCCGCCGGGTCGGGTCGGGACGCGTCGACCACCAGGTCGTACCGCCGACGGTCCTGGTCGATCAGTTCGCCCACCCGTTGCTCGAGGTCGCTGCGGGCATCGGCCAGGAGGTTGCGGAGGTTCTGTTCGCCGAAGAGCCGGACCAGCAGCGCCTGGCTCCCGGCACTGGCCAGGGCGGCGATGCCCAGTTCACCGCCGGTCAGCCCGCCGCTGACGGTGAACACGACCAGGATCGCACCGGTCGCGACCGCGTTCAGGGCCGTGGACCAGACCCGGGCCTGCACACGCCGGTCGGCACCGACCGTGGCGACCTGCTCGGCCACGTACTCGCCCCAGGCGTCGACGGCCGCGCGGACCCGGTGCCGGCGCTGGTCGTCCTCACGCCGCAGCGCCGGCTGGTGGTCGAGCAGGTCGCGGCCGACCGGGTCGGCCTCGAAACGGCGGCGCGCGTCCCAGCTGGCCCGCTCCAGCAGCCGCACGATCGTCTCCGTCAGCGTGTCGGCCACCTCGGCGCGGACCTGCCGGGGGCTGGCGGTCTCGCCGTCGGTGGTGCCCAGCATCTCGCGGACCATCTCGCGTACGCGGGCGGCGGCGGTCTGGATGCGCAGCATCGCCTCGCCGCCGCCGACCAGGTCCCGCCAGCGGGCCAGCACGTCGGCCCGCAGCGGGATGCCGCGTTCCAGTTCCGTGGCCAGTTCGGCCGGCACCCGGGCGTAGGCCTGGTCGACGGCCAGGACCAGCCGCTCGGCCGCGGCGTCCTCCGCCTCCAGCGCCGCAACGAACGGCGCCAGCTCCTGGGGGACGGCCGCCCGCAGCCCCGCGAGCGCACGGCGGCGCACCTCGGCGCGGGCGTCGTCGGCGGCCAGCTCCGCCAGCCACGTGCGCAGCGGCGCGACGTCCTGCTCGCCGACGTGCTCGTCGACGACCTGCGTGGCCGGGACGTGCAGCAGCGCCGACACCTCGACGTGCTCGGACGCGAGCAGGCGCGCGACGTCGTCGACCACTTCGGCGCGGTCACGGTCGGGCACCTGCGTGACCACGACGCCCGTCAGCACCTGCCGGTCGCGGGCCAGGCGCAGGTAGCGGGCGCCGGCCTCGTCGGCGTAGGTGCGGGCGGTCACGAACCACAGCCACGCGTCGGCCACGTCCAGGACGTCCTCGGCCAGACGCCGGTTGGCGGTCTCCACGGAGTCGACGTCGGGGGTGTCGACCAGCGCCAGTCCGGGTGGCAGCCCCCGGGTGGTGCGCAGGACCAGCCGCCGGCCGCCGCCGGCGCCGTCGTCCCCGTGCACCCGGGGCAGGTGCGGCAACAGCGGCGAGGCCGCCAGACGGTCGGCGTCGTCGGGATGGCAGACCAGGACGGGCGCGTGCGTCGTCGGGCGCACGACGCCGGTGGCGGCCACCCGTTCACGTGCGAGGGTGTTGACCGTCGTGGACTTGCCGGCGCCCGTGCCGCCCGCGACGACCACCAGCAGCGGCGCGTCCGGGTCGGCGGTGCGGGCCACGGTCGCGCGCAGCAGACGGGCGGTGGCGCGTGCCTCCTGCCGGAGGCCGTCGGCCGCGTCCGCGCTGAGGTCGAAGCGCAGGTCGTCGAGGTGCGCGGCGAGGGCGTCGAGGCGCGCGGCCTCGTCCATCGCCCTCGGCTCGACGGTCACCGGTCCCCCTTCGGTGCGTGTCGGCAGCGACCGTAACGCCACGCGCGCCGTCGGACGTGCACCGGCACCCCGCCGACGGCGCACCCCGCGCGCGCCGCGCCCGGCGTCAGGGCTCGCCGGCCCCGTCGACGCTCGCCGTCTCGGGGGCCGCGTCGAAGTCGGCCATCGCGTCGGGGATCAGGCCCTCCAGGGCGTCCTCGGCCTCGGCGGGCGTCACCCGCCGTTCCTCGGGCTCGAAGCGCAGCACCGTGTCGACGTAGCTGCGGGCCGCGTCCCACAGTCCGGCGTCGGCGCCCTTGAGCTCGGACAGGTGGTGCCAGTGGTCGATCACCTCGTGGAACAGCTCGGCGGGCTCGCGTTTGCCGCGCAGGTCCTCGGGGACCATCGCGACGATCGGGTCGAACGACTTCTCGATCCAGCGGCGGGCGATCACGCCCTCGGGGAGCTGGCGGCCCTCCTCGGCCTGCAGCCAGGCGCCGAAGTTGTGGATGTCGTTGAGCAGGCGGCGCGCCTGGTTCTCCTGCACGTCCAGGCCGGTCAGGTCGCGCAGGATGCGCCGGTAGCGGCCCGGCTCCAGCACCGACGTCTTCAACACCATGCGGGTGAGGCCGGGGTCGACGCTGTCCTGGACCAGCTCGAGCTCCTCGACGTCGTAGCCGAGCTCGTTGATCCGCCGCAGACGGTCGTGGATGCGGTAGCGCTCGTCGTCGCTGAACAGCTCGTCACGGGTCAACTCGGCCCACAGGTTGTCGTAGCGCTCCTGGAGCTCGGCCCCGAGCTCGAAGGGGTCCAGGTCGGCGGACAGCACGCCGGCGGCCTGCAGGTCCAGGAGCTCGCCGCCGCACTTCTCGATGGCCAATTCCACGTCCATCCGGCGCTGGCCGGCGGACAGGTCGTCGTAGAGCTCGCCCGTCTCCGTGTCCACGACGTAGGCCGACAGCCGGCCGGCGTCGCGGCGGAACAGGGTGTTCGACAGCGAGCAGTCGCCCCACAGGAAGCCCTGCAGGTGGATGCGGACCAGCAGGTGCACGAGGGCGTCCACCATCGGCTCGCGGATGCGGCGGTGCTCCTGGCGCAGGAACAGCAGCCGGTAGGGCACGGAGAACTCGAGGTGCTCGGTGATGAGCACGGCCTCCAGCGGCGCGCCGTCGGGGGTCTCGCGTCGGCTGACCACGCCGACGACGTCCACCACGGGCACCCCTTCGGCCTTGAGGTGGCGCAGGAACCGCCATTCGCGGTCGGCGAAGCGGCGCGGCAGTTCCTTCAGGTGGTACAGGCGGTCCTCGTACTTGACCGTGCGCACGACGTGACGGTGGATGCCCATGGGCATCTCGACCAGGCGCGGCGACTCCCATTCGGCCAGCGGCTGGTTCCAGGGCAGGTCGAGGAAGTCCGGGTGGCCGGTCCGTGCGGTGAGCTGGAAACGCAACGGTACGGCGCTTTCTGGCGGCGGATGGGTGCGGGTTTCGGCAGGGCCGGGCCGCAGGACGCAACCGCCCCGCGGTCTGGCCGAGCGACAGTTCTACCCCTTCACCGACCCCGCCGTCAGCCCGCGGACGAAGTAGCGCTGCAGCGCGAAGAACACGATCATCGGCACGGTCATGGTGATGAACGCGCCGGCCGTCAGCAGGTGCCACGCCTGACCCTGCTCGCCGATGAGGCTGGCGAGGTTCAGCGTGACGACCTCGACCTCCTCACGACCGCCGAGGAACACCAGTGCGACCAGCAGGTCGTTCCAGACCCACAGGAACTGGAAGATCGCGTAGGCGGCCAGCACCGGCACGGACAGCGGCACCATCAGCCGCCAGAACACCTGGTAGTGGCCGGCACCGTCGACCCGGGCCGACTCGACCACCTCGGCGGGCAGCGAGCCGAGGTAGTTGCGGAACAGGTAGACGGCCAGCGGCATGCCGAAGCCGGCATGGGCCAGCCACACGGCCAGGAACGTGCCGTTCCAGCCCAACTGCCCGTAGACCTGCAGCAGCGGGATGAACGCGACCTGCAGCGGCACGACCAGCAGGCCGACGAAGATCACGAACAGGACCTCGCGGCCGCGGAACTCCATCCAGGAGAACGCGTAGGCGGCGAACGCGGCCGCGGCGATGGGGATGACCGTCGCGGGAATGGCGACCACGAGGCTGTTCAGGAAGGCGTTGGCCATCCCGTTGCCGAACAGCACCTCGGAGTAGTTCTCCAGCGTCCACTGGGTGAAGTCGAGCGGGTTGGCGAAGACCGTCCACCACCCGGTCGAGGTGACCGCGTCCTCGGTGCGGAACGACGAGATCAGCAGTCCGATGGTCGGGACCGTCCACAGCAGCACGATCGCCAGCAGGGCGACCCGTGCGAGCGGTGACGAGTGGCGCTGCTCGTCGGCACCGTGGACGACACCGGCCTCGGCCTTCTCCTGCTCGTCGACGTCGGGCGCCGGCGTGGCGTGCACCTGGCTCATCGCTGCACCTCCGGGACGAGCGGTCCGGGCCCGCTGCGTGACTGGTTGCTCAACGCATCGCCTCCTGCTCGCGGAAGCGACGGATGTTGATGATCATGAACGGCACGGTGACCACGATCAGGAAGACGACCAGCACGGCGGCCTGCCCGAACTGACCGAAGTTGAACATCGTGCGGATGAAGAGGTTGGCGATGACGTCGGTGCCGTAGTTGCCGTCCGTCATGACGTAGACGATGTCGAAGATCTTCAGCACCAGGATCAGGATCGTGGTGGCGACGACGACGATCGTCGAGCGGATCTGCGGCACGATGACGCGCCAGAAGATCGCGATCTCGCTGGCGCCGTCGACCCGGGCCGCCTCGATGGTGTCGACCGGCACGTTCTTGATGGCGGCCGACAGCAGCACCATGGCGAACCCGGTCTGCAGCCAGATCATGATCGCCATCAGCGCGAAGTCGTTGATGGCGAAGTTCTGCAGCCAGCCGACCGGCTCGTTGCCGAACGCCGTCCAGATCGCGTTCAGCAGGCCGATCTGCGGCGTGCCGGGCGTACGCCAGGCGTAGATGAAGCCCCAGATCGTGCTGGCGCCGACGAAGCTGATCGCCATGGGCAGGAAGATCAGCGACTTGGAGATCTTCTCCCACGTCTCGCTCATGCGGTCGGCGAGCACGGCCACGACCAGCCCGATCGCCACCGACACCGCCGGCACGATCAGGATCCAGAGCAGGTTGTTCCAGATGGCCGTACGGACCTGCGGGTCGGTGACCAGGTACTCGTAGTTGGCCAGTCCGACGAACTCCTGCGACGCCGGGCCGAGGAAGCTGCGCCGGAACGTGTCCACCGCCGGGACCAGCAGGAACAGCGTCACCACGAGCATCGCGGGGCCGATGAAGACCCACGGACGCAGCTTGTCCTGCGTCTTCTCGTTGGTGCGATCGACCGCGACGTTGAGCCCCCAGAACAACACCAGGACCCCACCGACGCCCAGGGCGATCGCCGTGAACGCCGTCAGCAACTGCGTCATTGCGCGCCCCCTTGGTCGTCGGGCCAGGCCGCGTCGATGCGTTCGAGCGTCCGGTCGAGGTCCTGCGCGCCGGCCAGCCAGGCGACCACCTCGCGCCAGAAGGCACCGACGCCCACCTCGCCGGGCATCTCGTCCGACGCGTCGAAACGGCTCACCTCGGCCTCGTTGAGGATCTCGGCCTGCTGCACCAGTTCCTCGGACGGGTAGATGCCCGTGTCGATGTCCTCACGGACCGATACCGCACCCGCGCCCTCCTCGGCGAGCCAGGCCTCCTGCCCCTCGGGGGAGGCGAGGAACTGCACGAACTCGCCGGCGACCGGGTTCTCCGTGTGGATCGCGGCGGTGTCACCACCGAAGACGACCGGACGCTCGTCGGCGTCGGCCATGGCCGGGAGGTAGGTCATGGCGACGTCCGAGCCGATCTCCGCGTCCTCGGGGAAGAGGCCCGCGATGAACCCGGCCTGGATGTGGAAGTAGCAGCGTGGCCCGTCGAACATCGGGTCGACGGCCTCGAGGAACGGCGTCAGCAGGATGCCGGTGGTACCGCCGACGACCGTGCCGTCGCCGAACCAGACCGCCTCGGCCTCCTCGAACGCCGCGCGGATCTCGGGTGAGGAGAAGGGCAGCTCCCCGGCGACCCACGCGTCGTACACCTCCGGGCCGTGCATGCGGATGACGAGGTTCTCGATCCAGTCGGTGGCGACCCAGCCCGTGTCGCCGCCGGACTCCATGCCGATGCACCAGGGGGCGGCGTTGCGCTGGTCGGCGTAGTCCTGCGCCAGTCCGTCCGTGACCTCGCGCAGGTCCTCCCAGGTCTCCGGCACGTCGTAGCCGGCCTCCTCGAGCGGGTCGGCCGCATACCAGAGCAGGCTCTTGACGTTCACCTTCACGACCGTCCCGTACACCTCGTCCTGGAAGGTGGCCGGGTCGAGCGCGCCGTCGATGAGCGAACCCTCGAGGTCCTGGACGTCGACGCCCGCCTCCTGCAGGGAGACGACGTCGCCGCGCTCGACCAGCCGGCCGAGCACGCCGGGCTGCGGGTAGAGCGCGACGTCCGGCGGGTTGCCGCCGGTGACGCGGGTGATGATCACCGTGTCGAAGTCCGGCGAGACCTCCACCTGGACGGTGTTGCCGGTCGTCTCCTCGAAGGCGTCGATCGCGGCCTGCAGGGCCGCCTGCTCGTCCGGGCCGGTGATGCCGTGCAGCAGCGTGATGCTGTCGGACGCGGCCGCGTCGGTGGCGCACGCGCCGCCGAGGAGCGCGAGTGCCGCCAACCCGGCCAGTCCCCGCATCCGCCGGCCCCGCGGCCCCGGCGCAACCCCGTTCCAACTCACCGCCAGCCTTTCGATCCCGGCGCCCCGCTGAAGGAGGCCTGTTGCCTGCACCGGTGTCTAAGGGATCGAAACGGAGCCGGCCGGCGGCCTCCATGACCGCCGGCCGGTGACCGGGTGACGGCGGGCGGCCGTTCGATCACGGCCGACCGTCAGGGGGTGTCAGCGCAG